>DAIPZP010000128.1:0-5831 GCA_036782155.1 Propionibacteriaceae bacterium | reverse complement strand
CTCGTCCCCTTGATCACCTGGCCTGTACTCAGCGTGTCCATCGGCCTCGTGATCACCAGCGTGATCCTGGCCCTGTTCATCCTTCTTCATAAGGGCAAGGGCGGTGGCATGTCCGACCTCTTCGGTGGCGGCATGTCGACGGCCATGGGCGGCACGAGCGTCGCCGAGCGAAACCTCGACCGCATCACGATCATCGTGGGGTCGCTGTGGCTGGCCTGCATCATCGCGCTGTTGATCATGTACCGCTTCGGCGTCTAGCCAGACCACGAGTCTCACGAGTCCAGAACAACCTACGATCGAGGAGATTGACTGTGGCCGGAGGTAGCGCCATTCGCGGCAGCCGCGTCGGTGCGGGCCCGATGGGGGAGGCCGAACGGGGCGACGCAGCCCCACGTCTGTACGTCTCGTACTTCTGCGCGAACATGCACGAGACCCGCCCGGCGTTTGCCGCCGAGGCCCAAGTGCCGAGGGAATGGGATTGTCCGCGCTGCGGGCTGCCCGCCAACCTGGACGCGGAGAACCCGCCGCCTCCGCCGAAGATCCTGCCCTACAAGACGCACCTCGCGTACGTGAAGGAACGGCGCACCAGCGCCGAAGCCCGCACGATCCTCGAGGAAGCGCTCCAGGGCCTGCGTGACCGCCGCGCCCGCGGCGAAGTCATCTACTGACGTTCACCAACGAAACGGCCGACCCATAGGGTCGGCCGTTCTTGGCGTTCAGAGCAGGCAGGAGTGGAACGGCAGCTCGGAGGCGGCGGCTTCGTCGATGAACCACACCGTACGGTCGACGCCGCTCACGTGGGCCGAGATCGTCGTGGCGTCACCACGGAACGTCCGCGCCACCGCATGCGCCTTCTCCTTGCCGGTCGCCAGCATCCAGACCTCTCTGGACTTGTTGATCGTGGCGAGGGTCAAGGAGACGTGCTCGCTGGGTGGCTTGGGCGCGTCGGTGACACCGACCGCGATCGCGGACGTCGGTTCGGCCGAGGGATGATCCGGATGGAGAGCCGCCACGTGGCCGTTCTCGCCAAGCCCGAGAAGACAGATGTCGATGACGCGACCGGCGAGGTCGGTCCCGTACGTCAGCGCTGCCTGCGCAGGATCCGCTGAGGCGTCCGACGACGGCATCGGGTGGGTCCGCGCGGGGGACAGGGGGAACGTGCCGGCCAGGCGGGACAGGGCCTGGAGCGAGTTGCGACGAGGATCGTCGGTGGGGACGAACGCCTCATCGGTCCACCACAGCTCGAGCGCCCCAGGATCGACCTTCGATCTCCCGACCACCCGTGCCAGGTGCTCGTACGCCAGGTTGGCGACCCGGCCGCCGGTCAGACACAGCTCGACGATCCGGCCGTCCGACTGCAGCTTCTCGATGCGCCGCACGAGCGAATCCGCCACGTCCTGGGCCAGCATCTCCGCCGTGGGAAGGCGGCGTACGACGCGGGGGCTCATGAGGCGTCCGCCGCATGGTGGTGAGCCGCGGGAAGCGGCGGATCCTGACGGCTCAGAGCCTCTTGCACCCTCGCTGCCTTCCGGCTGCCCGCCCTGGCTCCCGTCTTTGCCACACGGGCGGCCGCGATGGCGCCGGCTTCCTTGCGCCTGCGGGTGGGCTCGGGCTGGGGTGGTGCGGACCTTCCCTCACGGGACAGCAGGGCAGCCAACGCGGCGGCGTACACGTCGTCGGGATCGAGACGCCGGAGCTCCTCGGTGAGGAGCTCGTTGATGTCTCGCCTCTTGAGCGCGACCGTACGGCGCGGCTGGCCCGGGATCGCGTACGACGCCGTCTTGCCGTCCTCGCGAGCGATGACGATGTCGCCGCCCGGAGTCTCCAGCACCACCGACGTGATCCCGGGACCGGCCGAGGCCTTCCGCGTGACAGTCACCTTCAGGCGGCTCTCCAGCCATGCGGCCATGAGGTCTGCCGGGGCGTTGTTGCGCGAACCGATGACCGAGGCGGACAGGATGCGCATGGGGTACTGGTCAAGTGCGGCGGTGAGGAGCGCTCGCCACAGCGTCAGCCGGGTCCACGTGAGGTCGGTGTCGCCCGAGGAGTGGTGAAGGGCTCGGATCTGCAGGGTCTTGATGGGGTCCGCCGTGCTTGCCGCGTCGGTGATGCGGCGGTCGGCGAGCTGTCCGAGGATGTCGTCTCCAGGCGCGTCAGGAGCGTTGGTCGGCCACCACATGACGACCGGCGAGTCCGGCAGCAGCATCGGGAGCACGACCGAGTCGGCGTGCTCACGCACCTCACCGGACAGCCGGAGCACCATGACCTCACCCGGTACGTCCTCAGCCAGGTGGATGTCCGCGTCCAGTCGATCCGTCTTGCCGGTGGTCTTGACGACGAGCACGAGACGGCAGGGGTGTTCGCGCGCGGCGGTCTGTGCCGCTGCGTACGCCTTCCCGAACGAGCGCTGCTCCGCGGGGACGACGAGAGTGAGCACGAGGCCGGAGGCGCTGCCGAGGCGGCTGCGTGCCTTGAGCAGCGCGTTGGCGATCTCGCTGGTGTCGGTGTGCGTGAGCGTGATGATCATGGGTCTCCTAGGGCCGCCGCCAGGCGTGGCCGTCGCGTGCGATCATCTCGTGGGCGCTGGCGGGGCCCCACGTCCCGGACGCGTAGTCCTCGGGGGGTGTCTTGAGGCTCGCCCAGTAGTCGAGCACAGGATCGAGGATCTGCCAGCCCAGCTCGACCTCTTCCTGCTGCGGGAACAGCGGCGGGTCGCCGAGCAGGACGTCCAGAAGCAGCCGCTCGTACGCCTCGGGAGACGACTCGGTGAACGATTCGCCGTAGCCGAAGTCCATGTTGACGTCCCGGATCTCCATCTGGGTGCCAGGGACCTTCGCGCCGAACCGAAGCGTCACGCCCTCGTCGGGCTGGATGCGCATCACGAGCGCGTTCCGGCCGAGATCGAGGGTGTCGGTGGCGGTGAACGGCAGGTGGGGAGCCTTCTTGAAGCCGAGCGCGATCTCCGTGACGCGGCGGGGGAGACGCTTGCCCGCGCGGAGGTAGAACGGGACGCCCGCCCACCGGCGACTGTCGATGTCGACCCGGAGGGCTGCGTACGTCTCGGTCGTCGAGGTGGCCTGGAAGCCTTCCTCATCGACGTAGCCGACGACACGGCGGCCACCGGTCCAGCCGGCGGCGTAGCGGCCGCGGGCAGTGTGCAGGTCGTGCCGCTTCGGGGTGACGACCGCCGACAGCACCTTCTGCTTCTCGCGGCGCAGGTTCGTCGCATCGAACGAGATCGGCTCATCCATCGCCGTGAGGGCGAGCAGCTGGAGCAGGTGGTTCTGGATGACATCACGTGCCGCGCCGATGCCGTCGTAGTAGCTGGCCCGGCCCCCGACGCCGATGTCCTCGGCCATCGTGATCTGTACGTGGTCGACGTAGTGGTTGTTCCAGACCGGCTCGAACATCTCGTTCGCGAACCGCAGGGCGAGCAGGTTCTGGACGGTCTCCTTGCCGAGGTAGTGGTCGATCCGGAACACGGACTTCGACGGGAACGCCGTAGAGACGACCTGGTTGAGCTCCTTGGCGCTGGCCAGGTCGTGGCCGAAGGGCTTCTCGATGACGACCCGTCGCCAGCCGCCGCGGTCGGTCGCCGACAGCCCCGACCGGTTGAGGTTCTGGACGACGGTCTCGAACAGGTCTGGAGGGATGGACAGGTAGAAGGCGTGGTTGCCGTTCGTGCCGCGGAGCTGATCGAGCTCCTCGATGGTGGCGGCGAGCTCCTGGTACGAGGACTCCTCGTCGAGATTGCCCTGGACGAACCGGATCCCCTCGGTCAGCTGCCGCCAGACCTCTTCGCGGAACGGCGTGCGGGCGTACTCCCGTACGGCCTCATGGACGCGGGATGCGAAGTCCTCGTCGGCCCACTCGCGGCGGGCGAACCCGACGAGTCCGAATCCGGGCGGCAACAGGCCGCGGTTCGCGAGGTCGTACACCGCCGGCATGAGCTTCTTCCGCGCGAGATCACCCGTGACGCCGAACATCACGAGCACGCAGGGACCGGCGATGCGGGGGAGTCGACGATCCTGCGGATCGCGCAGCGGATTTCCGCTGAACCTCTCGTCACTCACCGTGGTCCTCTCGTTTCACTACCAAGCCCAACCTAATGATTGTGTCCCGACTGGGAGGAACGGCTTGTCCGGAGAGCCTATTCCTCGCCCGAGGGTGGCGGGGGCGCTACGCCACGTCTCACCGGCCCACAAGCCAAGGATCCAGGGCGGCCGCGGCGAACACCAGAGCGAGGTACGCGTTCGACCAGTGGAACAGCCGCATCGGCCTGGCGCTCGTGTCATCCGCTCCGGCGCGGGCCCGGTTGAGCAGCATCGCCGCCTCCACTATGAACCAGACTCCGCACGCCCCGGCGACCAGCGGGTACAGCCAGCCGGTGTGCGCTACCGGCCACAGCACGAGGCTGGTCGCGACGGTGAGGACGGCATAGATGAGGATCCGCGCGGCGACGGACGTTCGGCTGGCCACGACCGGCAGCATCGGCACCCCGCCAGCCTCGTAGTCCTGGCGGTAGCGCCAGGCGAGGGCCCAGGTGTGCGGCGGGGTCCAGAAGAAGACGATCATGAACAGGACCACCGGGGGCCATGCGACGGTCCCGGTGACTGCCGTCCAGCCGATGAGCGGCGGGAAGCAGCCCGCGATACCGCCCCAGATGATGTTCTGGGACGTCTTGCGTTTGAGCCACAGCGTGTAGACGAACACGTACAAGGCGTTGGCGAGCAGTGCGAGCCAGGCGGACAGCCAGTTCACTGCGAGGCCGAGCACGAGGACGGAGCCGACCCCCAGCACTGTCCCGTACACCGCCGCCGCCTGCCGGCTCACGCGGTGGCGGGGGAGCGCCCGGGCACGCGTGCGCCGCATGAGCTCGTCGATGTCGGCGTCGATGACGTTGTTGTAGGTGTTCGCACTTCCCGCGGCGAGGTAGCCGCCGACCAGTGTCGCGACCATCACCCGCCATGACGGCACCCCGTGTGCGGCGAGGAACATCGCCGGCAGCGTCGTGACCAGCAGCAGCTCGACGATCCGCGGCTTGGTGAGCCCGACGTACGCGACGATCACATCACGCGCCGTCACCGCCGGGCCGATGGCCTGCGGCACCGTGGCGGTGCCCGCGGGTGGAGTCACTCGTCACTCCCTGGGTTGTTTCGGCGGGTGGGCCGAACGCACTTTAGCCCGGGTTCGCGGGAGAGACCACATCCCGCATCCGCCAGAAGACGTGGACCGTCGCTGCGGCGAGGACCGCAAGGCCCGCCATGTGGAGCGCGACGCCGACGATCGGCAGGCCGGTGAAGTACTGGCCGTAGCCGATGACCCCCTGCAGGAGCTGGACGGCGAACAGTGTTGCGACGAGCCGGGATCTCGTGATGACGAGGGTCACGACCGTGAGGATGAGCAACAGCCAGACCGCGGCGGCGTGCACGTGTGCGGCCAGATCTGGGCTGATCCCGTTGCGCTGGACGCCACCGTCTCCGGCGTGAGGGCCGGCACCGGTCACCAGGGTGCCGAGGATGATGACGAGCCCCGTCACGACGACGATCCCGAGGATCAGGCGCCTGACCAGCCGGGGGACGGCCAGAGCCGCGACGTCGTACGTGCGGTGCACCATCACGACGCACAGGCCGATGATCGCCACAGAGAGCAGCATGTGCACCGAGACGATCCAAGGGTTGAGCTGGGTGAGCACGGTGATGCCGCCGACGACACCCTGCAGCGGTATGCCCAGCCCGACGATGATCGCCAACGTACGGATCGGTTTCGTCGTAGCTCCGGCCTCGGTGGCCTTCACCCGGAAGGCCGCGACGACGGTGCCGACGGCGAGG
>DAIPZP010000127.1:3810-5833 GCA_036782155.1 Propionibacteriaceae bacterium | reverse complement strand
GGCCACCGTGATCGCGTTCGCCGAGCGCTGCGATGTCGTGACGTTCGACCACGAGCACGTACCGCCCGCTCTGCTCACCGACCTTGAGAGCCGAGGCGTCCTCGTACGGCCCGGGCCCGAAGCCCTCGTGCACGCACAGGACAAGGTCGTCATGCGCACTCGCCTGGCGTCCCACGGCATCCCGGTACCGATCTTCGAGGTGGTCGCCTCGCCCGAGGCGCTGGTCGCGTTTGCCGAACGTACGAGCTGGCCGGTGATCGCGAAGACGTCGCGCGGCGGGTACGACGGCAAGGGTGTCTGGAAGATCGACGACCCGTCGACCGCGGACGAACCCTTCGCGAACCTCACCCCCGGCGTACAGGTGCTCGCCGAGGAGTACATCCCCTTCACCCGTGAGCTGTCCGCCCTCGTGGCGAGGTCGCCGTCCGGACAGGCCGTCGCCTACCCCGTGAGCGAGTCCGTACAGGCTGACGGCATCTGCGTCGAGACGACCACCCCGGCGCCCGGCCTCACCGAGGAGCAGGCGACCGCGTGCCAGCGGATGGCACTGGAGATCGCCCGCGACCTCGAGGTGACCGGCATCCTCGCCGTCGAGCTCATGCAGCGCGCTGACGGCAGCGTCGTCGTCAACGAGCTTGCGATGCGGCCCCACAACACCGGCCACTGGTCGATCGACGGCGCGGTGACCAGCCAGTTCGAGAACCACCTGCGGGCGGTACTCGACCTGCCGCTCGGCGACCCGGCGGCCCGCGCGCCATGGACCGTGATGCACAACGTCCTGGGCGGGACCCGCACGGATCTCGTCGAGGGGCTGCGACACGTGCTCGCGCGTGATCCGGGACTGAAAGTCCAGCTGTACGGCAAGGACGTCGTCCCTGGCCGTAAGGTCGGGCATGTCACTTCTGTCGGCGCCGACCTCGACGAGGTCCGTCGTCGCGCGCGCCAGGGCGCATCGGAACTGAGGAGCGAGTCATGAGCGCACGGGTCGGGATCGTCATGGGGTCGGACTCGGACTGGCCGACCATGCAGGCGGCCGCCGAGGCGTGCGCCGAGTTCGGCGTCGAGTACGAGGCGGATGTCGTCAGCGCCCACCGGATGCCGGAGGACATGGTCGCGTATGGCCGTACGGCGCACGAGCGCGGGCTCGAGGTGATCATCGCCGGCGCCGGCGGAGCGGCCCACCTCCCGGGCATGCTGGCCGCCCTCACGCCGTTGCCCGTCATCGGCGTACCGGTCCCGCTCAAATACCTCGACGGCATGGACTCGTTGCTGTCGATCGTGCAGATGCCGGCCGGTGTGCCGGTGGCTACGGTCGCGATCGGGAATGCCCGCAACGCGGGCCTGCTGGCGGTACGGATCCTGGCCGCGGGCGACCCCGTACTCACGGCCAAGATGGTCGACTTCCAGTCCGCCCTGCGCGCTGCCGCGCAGGCCAAGGGTGCGGTCGTCCGCGGAAAGTAGCCCTCCTCCGCGTGGCTAACCGGGCCTGCGGGGTGTCGCTGGACATACTGGTAGACGCTCAGCGATCCCTCCCGCAAGGAGAGCCACGTGGCATCGACCGAGGCGACGAACCGCATCGCGGACGTCCGGAGTCGCAGTCAAGCGACGACGTTCCGTCGTGGCGCGACGATGCTCGTCATGTCCCTGATCGTCCCCGGTTCCGCGCAGCTCGCGGCCGGCAACCGGCGGATCGGCCGGGCAGGCGTACGGATCTGGATCGCGCTGGTCGTCGCCGCGCTGGTCGTACTGGCCTCGCTCTTCCTGGCCCGCAACGTGCTGCTCAGCGTGCTCACCACCGGCTGGGTTCTCTGGGTCGGTTCGTGGCTCGTGCTGGCGTTGGGCCTGTTCTGGGCGTTCCTCATCGTCAACGCTTGGTGGGCGGCGCGGCCCCGGGACATGGGCGCCGTACGGGCCGGGATCCTGGGCGGCATCGCGCTCGTGCTCGCCGGCGCCGTCGCGTACGGGGCAGTGTTCACCTCGTCAGCGCTCCGGTCGTCGGGCAGTGCTTTCTCGACCGTGCTGG
>DAIPZP010000127.1:2627-3710 GCA_036782155.1 Propionibacteriaceae bacterium | reverse complement strand
AGCGCCACGAGCTGGATCCAGCCGGGGCCGAACCGCACGCTCAACGGCGCGCAGGCGCTGTGGTTCGCCCGCGAGCGCAAAGAGTCCACCGACTACGCCCGCATGCAGCGACAGAAGTGCGTGATGTCGGCGATGCTCCACCAGATGGACCCGCTCACCGTCGCGACGAAGTTCGGCCAGATCGCCGCTGCGACCGGGCAGGTGCTCGTCACCGACGTACCATCGAGCGAGGTGGCGACCCTGGCTGACCTTGCGACGAAGGCCCGGAGCCTCGACATCGCGAACGTGTCCTTCGCGCCGCCGCTCATCGCGCCGGGAAGCCCCAACTTCGACCTCATCCGTCAGACCACGGCCGAGCAGATCGCGGCGTCGGAGGCTTTGGACAAGGCGTCAGCACACACCACTGCGAAGACGTCCCCGAGCAAGAGCGCGGCGTCGACGGCGGCACCCAGCACCAACCTCACCGCTGCGAAGAGGCCGACGGTCGAGGAGTCGGTGACGACGCAGACGGGCGACCTGTCGAGCATCTGCGCTGCGCGATGAGTCGGGCGGCGTAGGGCCGCGGGATTCTCAGGCCAGCATGTCGCGGACGAGGGGAGCGACCCTCGATCCGTACAGCTCGATGCTGTTGCTGATGAGCTCGTGGGAGAGCGGCCCGGTGCTCACCTTCATCGAGAACCTGGACGCGCCGAGCGCCTTCACGCCGGCAGCGATCTTGCGGGCGACCTTCTCTGGCGAACCGACGACCATCGAGCCGTGCTCGAGCTCGAAGAGGAACGCCTCTCGCGTCGGCCGTCGCCAGCCACGGTCACGGCCGATACGGCTCATGGACGAGACGTACGGGCCGAAGTACTGCTCGACGGCCTCCTCGTCCGTGGCGGCCACATGACCGAAGCTGTGGTAGCCCACTCGGCCCGTCGGCTGCGCAAGCTGCTCCAACGCTCGGTGGTACAGCTCGACGAAAGGCGCGAACCGGTCGACGGGGCCGCCGATGATTGCGAGCATGAGGTCGAGACCGTGCCTGGCCGCCCTGATCACCGACTCGGGGCTGCCGCCCACGGCGACCCAGGTGGGCAGCGGCGC
>DAIPZP010000127.1:0-2527 GCA_036782155.1 Propionibacteriaceae bacterium | reverse complement strand
AGTCGCTCCGTGCGGGTGGCGATGCCCGCGAGGACGGTCTCGGGCGAGGAGATTGCGAAGTCGTCGCGGTGGTGCTCGCCGATGCCGAAGACATCGAGCCCTGACTGTTCCGCCAGTACGGCTTCGTCCACGACGTTGCGGATGACCTGAGCATGGCTCACGAGGGTGCCGTCAGAATCGAGCGTGACGTCGCCGAACGTGTCGATGCCGAGCTCCAGATCCATGGCGCCTCCGAGTCCGTTGAATGATCACCTATTTCCCAAGGGTGAACCGCATCGTACGTTGTGGCGCGGGGGTTTCTGAAAGGAACGCACGTGGTCGATCGGCTGGGCATCCTCGGCGCAGGCAAGCTCGGTACGGCAGTGGCCAGGCTCGCCGTCGACGCGGGCCGGCAGGTCTCCATCGCGGACGAGCGGACGGATCCGATGATCGAGCTCATCGTGTCGACGGTCGCCCCGGGAGCTCACCTCGTCAGCAAGGACGAGATGCTCGCCTCGTCCGACATCGTGCTGTTGGCCATCCCGTACTCACGGCTGACCGAGCTCGACCTGTCGGCGTTCGCCGAGGCGATCGTCATCGACGCGACCAACCCCTGGTTGGAGGCCGACGGTGCGAACCCGCCGGAGTCGCCGCTGAGAGGACATCCGGGCATTCGCGTCGTGCGGTCGATGAACCACCTTGCGTACGAGGACCTGGGTGCCTACGCAGAGCCGGCCGGCGGCCCGTTCCGTACCGCGATCGCCGTCGCGTCCGACGATGTGGCGGCCCGCAAAGCGGTGGCCCTGCTCGTGGATGAGCTCGGGTTCGACCCGGTCGAGCTGGACGGCCGCAGCGCCTGGCTGCTCGACACCAACGGCCCGTTCTTCGGCCGTCGGCTCTCCCAGGCCGAGATGAACGCCCTCGTGTCCGCGTCGCGACGGGCGGACCGACTGACCTGGTGAGGGGCGGTCAGTTCTCGGTCAGCGGACGGGGACGATCCTTACCCGCCATGGCGGCGACGAGGATCGCCTCGATCGCGAACCGCGTGGCCTCGGGCAGATCGACGGCCTTCTTGTCGAGGAGCCACTGGAGCTGGACACCGTCCATGACTCCGATGATCGATGTCGCCGCGTACGTGCAGACGTCGTCGGGAAGATCGGGACCGCAGGCGATCCGCAGCGCATCCTCGATGTAGCCCCTCAACGCCGAGAACCGCTCGATGACGAAGTTGCGGGCTGGGTGGTTCTCCGTGACGGACTCGCCGGTGATCGCCGCGTACGTCTGGACGATGCCTTCCCGCCGGGTGTTCGCGATGGCGGTGCGCGTCAGATGCCAGAAGAGCTCCATGCCCTGCGGCATCTGCCGCGTCCCCAGGATCTCGAGGTCCTCTTCGTCGCGGTACTCCAGGACCGCGATCAAGAGCTGCTCCTTGGAACCGAAATGGTGGAGTACCCCTGCGTGCGTCATCCCCACCTGCTCGGCGATCGCGATCAAGGACCCCTTCTGGTAGCCCTTGGTGCCGAAAGTCTTCGCGGCTGCTCGGACGATCTCCTGTCGTCGCTCCGGCGTGGACTTGCGTTCTCCCCGGGGCCGGAGAGTCGCCGCAGCGCCCTTCTCCATGGTTGTCACCTCACTGTGATCGGGTGGAAGATCCGCCCGAACCCTTGATCGATCGAAGTTATCGCTGATTACGCTTTTCACCATCACGACACCAAGGTGAAGCGGGTTGTGAGCAGACTGGCGTTGCGCGAGTCAGAGCCGACGAGCAATTCGAACTCCCCGGGCTCGACCACACGTACGGCGTGAGAGTCGACGACGGAGCAGGCAGTCGCCACGAGTTCGACCGACACGGCGGCCGATTCTCCGGGCGTGAGCGTCACCTTCTGGAACGACTTGAGTTCCTTGTCCGCCCAAGTGACCGAGGTGACGAGGTCGCGTACGTACCACTGCACGGTCTCTGTGAGCACGCGATCGCCAGTGTTCGCGACCCGTACGCTCGCCCGGATCGTTCCGTCGACGTCGACAGTTGCAGCGTCCAGCTGGAGGTCGGAGTACTCGACCCGGCTGTACGACAGGCCCTGCCCGAAGGCGAACGTCGGCTCCTGCGTGAGGTCGGCGTAGCGGTCGCCGTGCTGCCCGCGGATCTGGTTGTAGTAGACCGGCTGCTGGCCGGCGTGGACCGGGAACGAGATCGGGAGCCGACCGCTCGGCTCGATGTCGCCGAAGATCAGCTCGGCGATCGCCTGGCCGCCCATGTCGCCGGGGTTGAAGGCCTCGATGAGGGCCGACGTCTTGTCGAGTGCAGGTGGCAGGACAAGCGGCTTGCCGTTGATGAGCACCACGACGACCTGCTTGCCGAGCTCGACCATCCGACGCCAGAGCTCCAGCTGTCCACCCTGCAGCTCCAGGGTCGCCGTGGACCGGCCTTCGCCGGTGAGCGGGACGTTGTCGCCGAGCACCAGGACCACGAGGTCCGCTGCCGATGCCGTCGCCACCGCCTCGGCCAGCTGGTCCTCGTCAGGGGGCACGGGAAGGATGGACGGGTACT
>DAIPZP010000126.1:0-5835 GCA_036782155.1 Propionibacteriaceae bacterium | reverse complement strand
AGGAGCGCCCGACAGCACGGGAGGACGGCTCACGGCGCAGGTGCCTGCCGCCTCTTCGACCCAATCCGTGGGGATCGTCGCCGTGTTGGCTCGGTCAGGTGCGCGATTGCCAGAGGGCGGCGGCGGGAAGACCGTAGAGGCGGTCGGCGAACTGGTAGCCGGTATCCGACATGCCGACGACGATGCCTGCGACGAACCGGTCGCCCAGCTTGTCCTTGAGGAAGCGGAGTCCGGCGAAGTGATCTGACCGGTAGGTCGAGGAGGCCTTGACCTCGATGGCGATGATCCGCCCATCGTCGAGTTCGAGGACGAGGTCGACTTCCACGCCGTCGCGATCACGGAAATGGAACGGCTGGTAGTCGTGCTCGCTCCAGGAGCGTTGCTTGAGCAGCTCGCTGGCCACAAATGCCTCGAACAGACCACCGATGGAGTCCGAAGTGAGTGGCAACAGCTGTTGCTCGGTCAGTCGGTTGAGGCGCAGTGCCAGCGCAGAGTCGCCGACGAATGCCTTGGTCCGTCCGACTTCCCGCTTGGTCAGGTTCGCAGTCCACGGCGGGAGCTCGTCGACCAGGAACACCGAGCGAAGCACGTCGAGGTAGGCGGTGATGGTGTTACGAGGGACATCGGCACCGTCGGCGATGCGTGCCTTGACGAGTTCCCCGCCCTGGTTCGCGGCCAGGAGGGACAGCACCGAGTGCAGCCGCCGAGGTTGCCCCCCGGAGGGAAGCAGCGTCGCGTCGCGTTCCAAGACGCGGTCCAGGTAGCTATCCAGCCACGCGTGGCGCAACCGTGGCCGGAGGCCACGGGTATCGGGGTAGCCGCCCTGAGCGATGGCCGCCGCGTAGTCCGCACGGGTCCATTCGGTGGTGAATCGATGTGGCGCTGTGCTGGCGAGAAGCGAGGAGACGAAGTCCTCCGGACGGCCGGCAAGTTCGCCCTGGCTGAGGCCCCGCAGGTGCAGCGTGGCGGCGCGGCCGGCGAGACTGTCGGTGCGCCCCTTGACTGTCAGCAGGTCCGCTGACCCGGTGAGCAGGAACCGGCCGGGCCGTCGGTCGCGGTCAATGCTGGCTTTGATCGCGAGCAGAAGTTCGGGCTCTCGTTGAACCTCATCGACGACCAGCACCCCGTCGGGGCACTGCTCGACGAAGGCGGACTCGTCGGCGACGGCCGCATCCCGGGTGCGTCGATCATCCAGCGTGACCACCACCGCAGTCCGGTCGTCGACCAGCTGCCGGGCGAGCGTGCTCTTGCCGACCTGGCGAGCCCCCTGGATCACCACCGCCGGGAACGTTGAAAGCAGTTCGCGGCCCACAGCAACCGTCCTGCGCGGAAGGAGGTCGTCCATGGGCCATACCCTAGCTGCTCATTCGTACTTTCGCGATAGGACATCCGTACTTTCGCGACAACTGAACCGTACTCTCGCGCTCCCGCCCTGCCAGGGTCGCCCACGGTCCAGGACGAGGATTGCAGGACCCCTGAGACGAGGATTGCAGGCCTCGCCCCTGCCGAAGGGCCTTCACCTCTACGTTCGGTCTGAGCTGGGTATGGACCCGTAACTTCCAAGTCGGAGGGGCCTCCACTTGGAAGTTCGGCTCGAAACTCCAACTGAACTGCACCCACGAGCGACCTTGCGAGCCCTCTGGCGCAGCCAATCGGGCTGAACGGACACGTCTCCCGGGGCCCGCTCGGGACGCTCTCCAGAGCCCTCCACCGAGGGGTCCGCCGCGAAAGATAGCGCAAAGATAACGCACAAATCGGGGGTCTGAGGCCTCAAGTGGGGCCAATCATGAGGTATATGCCCTAGTCAGAGCACATTTTTCAGTGGCGGAGGATACGAGATTCGAACTCGTGAGGGCTTGCACCCAACCCGCTTTCCAAGCGAGCGCCATAGGCCTCTAGGCGAATCCTCCGCGTCGGATCGTACAGGTCCCGCTCCGACTTCGGCCAACCGCCGCCGAGTCGCTAGACTCTGCCTCCAGGTCCTCCGCGCGGCGGTACCTCACCGAACTCCCCCAGGTCGGAGACGAAGCAAGGGTAGGAGAGCTCTTCTGGGTGCGCGGAGGGCCCCTCTGTCTCTCGGGCCATGACGGGGTGCAGGATGTCGCTCATGCAGATCCCCTGGTCGGACGGCACCTGGACCAATCCGCCCGTACATGTCGAGGAGCTCCACGGAATCCTCCGGGTCACCGCTGCCGAAGGCTCGGATGCCTGGCGACACACCTCGTACGGATTCGTCCACGACACCGAGCACGCCCTGTTGCGTGACCTCGCCATCGGCCGCGCCGTCGAGGTCGACTTCCGCTGCGACCTGTCGGGGCAGTTCGACCAGGCCGGCGCGTACCTGCAGTTCGACAGCGAGCACTGGATCAAGTCCGGCGTCGAGCACTCCGACGGCGTCGACATGCTCGGCGGGGTCGTCACCATGGGCCGCTCGGACTGGTCGACCGGTCCGGTGCCCGACTGGTCGGGCCGGGTCGTGACGATCCGAATCTCGCGGGCGCAAGAATCGGTGACGGTACGAGCACGGGTTGACGCCGGTCCGTACCAGCTCGTCCGCGTCGCGCCCACACCTCCCGGCGCGACCGCGTTCGCCGGCCCCTACTTGTGCGCGCCCACGCGTGCGGGCTTCAGCATCGACTTCCTCGGTTGGCGCGAGACCGACGCCGACGGCGCCCTACACGAGTAGGGCGCCGGGCGAGTCCCCGCCAGTCCGGGTCGCGATGTCGCGGCTCAGGAGACTATGAACGGCACGCGGGTCTCGTACAGGACGCTGCCGTCCTTCATGGACAGGTCGTACAGGCGGATCGTGTAGCTGCCGGACGGCAACGAGCCGAGCGTGATCGTGTACGTCCCGTAGTCGGGGCATGCGATCGAGGCCGTCGTGTTGCCGGACTTGACCACGGTCGAGCCCTGCTGCAGCTCCCACGAGAACTGCGCCTCGAACACGCACGCCTGGCCGGTCACCGTCACGGGCACCGTGACCGTCGACCCCGGGGTGGGGCTGTCGGCCCAGATCGGGACGAGGTCGGTGTACGACGCCGTCGAGGCGGGCCGCGCGTAGTTGCCGGCCGGCTTCGACGCGAACGCCGCCTTGCCGCCCGTCACCTCGACGCGTACCGGCACGTTCAGCTGGGCCGCGGCCGTCGCTGTCCAGACAAGGCTCTGTACGGCGATGCGCTGCTGGTCCGCGCTGAGGCCGGTCGCCCCAGCCTGGTTGAGCACGATGCCGATCTGGGTGTCGGTCACGGTGACGGTCGCCGTGGTGCCGGCCGTCCAGGGCTGCTGGTACCCGTAGATGGCGATCTGCTTACCGTCCGACGTCGTGCCGGAGAGCAACGCCGTGATGGCGGCCTGGACGCGCGCCGTACCGGCATCCGGCACCGTGATGAACGTGCGGTTGAGCAGCCACGGCTGCGTACTGGTCCCGGTGACGACCTCGTACACGGGCATCGCCCACGTCGCGGTCGGAACCACGGTCGACGTCTTCTCCGGCGCGCTCGTCGCGACCGAGGCGGTCGACTCGGACTGCGCCCCAGCCCGATCGTTCTGCGCGGGCGCACCCGCAGTCGACATGGACCCCTGGGTGCGATTCTGCAACATGTAGCCGATCCCTAGCGCCGCTACGAGCACGAACACGGCTGCGGCGCCGATCACCCAGTACGTGGTCCGGCGCTTCATCGGAGCCCCCGCAGCGAGAATCGCGTCGAGCCGGTCATGCGGGTCGATGCCCGCTGCCTTCTCATTGAGTACATGACGAACCCCTTCCTCGAAGTGACGGAGCTGTCCCAGATCTTCCATGTCGTCGCTCATGCCAGCGCCCCCATCCGATCGCGTAGGGATCGCAACCCGCGGTAGGCGTGGGTCTTCACCGAGCCCGGGGAGATGTCGAGCGTCTCGGCGATCTGCGCCTCGGACATGTCCGAGTAGTACCTGAGCACGATCACCTCGCGCTGCCTGTCCGGCAGCGTCGCCAACGCAGCCATCAGCTGGTCGCCGTCCAAGCGGTTGAGCGCCGCCTCGTCCGAGCTGGGCGACGTGAGCCGCCCGGCCGCGTCCGCTCGGCCGGCCTCCGCCTCGGTCTCCCGCCGCACCACCATCAGGTGCCGGAGCATCGAACGGGCGCCGTTGATCGCGCACCGCCTGAGATACGCCACAGCCGCCTCCTCGTCACGCAGTCTGTCCCAGTTCCGATACGTGGCGATGTACGCGTCCTGCGCGACGTCCTCTGCCGCCTGCTGATCACGCAGCAGGAACCAGACGAGCCGTACGAGTCCCGCCCACTGCGTCTCGTACAGCAGGCTGATGCCCTCTGTCGCAGTCTCGCGGGTTGCCACCGTCGTCACACTCCTTCGACGCTTGAGCGCGGCTTCTCGTTGACAACTCTGCTCCACATTCCTTCCCTGCACCGTCGATCTGCGGCACAGGTGCTCTCCCCGAGCGGTACAGGTGCTCTCCTCACGCGCCCAGGTCCTCTCCTCACACGCACAGGTGCTCTCCTCGAGCTACTGGCGGGTCCAGCGAGTGCGTTCCCTCTCCAGGTTCTCTCTTGCTTGCGCCGACCAGCGGGCTTGGCCGCTGGTCGTGCGGTAGAGGGGGTCCAAGGCGAGCAGGGAGTCGAGGACGGCCGTACGACCGATGGCCCAGGACGCGTCGTCGACTGCTGAGTAGTCGAGCCGTACGTCCCGCACGTACACGTCGTAGCGACCCGGCGTCGTGCCGAGGATCGAGAGGTCCGCGTCGCACAGTGCGGCGCCGGCCGCGTCGCCGGGCTCGGGGTCGTGGTGGGCGGTGAGGAGGACGAGCCGTACGACCTCGGCCACATCGCGTACCGGCAACGTGCTGAGCATCCGCCGCGCCAGCTGGGCCGACTGCTCCTCGTCGACGCCCGCGACCCCTTCGTAGACCGCGTCGTGGAACCAGGCCGCGAGCCGTACGTGCCGCGACGACGCGGCCGGTTCGTCGAGCGCATCGAGGGCGGTCAGCGTCGCGACGAGGTGCCGGACGTCGTGGTAGTGCCGGTGCGGCTCGGACCAGCGCGAGACGATCTCGACGTACAGGTCGCGACTCAGCCCGACGCGCTCCCAGTGCACGGGGAGCAGGTGCCGAGCAGCGTCGCGGGTCAGTGTCTTGTCCGGGGTACGGACCCGCAGCCCGCTCGCCACGAGGCGCCGCACCAGCTCATCCGCGGGCACGGGCACCGCACCCGCCTCGACTGCCCCGGAGTACAGCCGTTGCGGCAGGTCGTAGTGGTCGTGGTCGAACGCGCGCGGTGACAGCCCGATCGCTCCGGCAAGGTCGTGCAGCTCGGACAGTGAGGTGTCCGAGACGAGGTGCGAGAACAGGGTGCCGTGGGCCGGCCAGCGGGGCGGGTCGACGAGGATCACGTCAGCTCCCGCGCCTCACGGCCTGTCATGACCCCGGTCTCACGTGCGCAGCGCGGTACCGAAGATCCCCCGGACGATCTCGCGGCCGGCGGACCGTACGAACTGCTTGAACACACTCGACTGGGCGACCTCTTCGATCACAGACTTCTGCTCGTCCGTCATGCGCAAAGACTGGCATAGCCGGAGCCACCTCGCCACGAACCGCTGGTCGCCCTGACCTGTCCGTGACGCGCGTCTCGCGGGTAGCCTCGTGCGCGGATCCGCGACGATCCCGTACCGAACGGACACTCATGTTTTCCGCACGCCTCACCATCGACCCGCGGTTCGCGATCGGCACCGTCGAGCGACGTCTCTTCGGCGCGTTCGTCGAGCACCTCGGACGCTGCGTCTACAACGGGTTGTACGAGCCGGGCCACGAGTTGGCCGACGAGCACGGCTTCCGCCGCGACGT
>DAIPZP010000125.1:0-5903 GCA_036782155.1 Propionibacteriaceae bacterium | reverse complement strand
CGCAGCAGGCGCAGCCATCGGGAGCGAGGCTGAGTGATCGCCGGGCGGCGCTCGCGTACCGCTCCTTCACAGCAGACATGACGGCGGCGTCGGTGGTGTACGGATCGGGCATGGGTAACTCCTAGTTAGATAGCTATCGAATCAGTGGTATTCCACCTTCTATTTCGACATGTGTCAAGATAGGGGGATGTTGCTCAAGGTCCTGAACGGTCAGCCGTGCTGCGGCTTGGCCGCGGAGCCGCTCGCCGATGATCGGGCGTCGCTCCTGGCGCTGAAGTTCAAGGCCCTCGGGGATCCGGTGAGGCTTCGCCTGGTGGCGCTCATCGCGTCCACTGCCGAAGTCTGTGTGTGTGACCTCGTACCGGCGTTCGCCCTGTCGGGCCCAACGATCAGCCACCACCTCAAGGTCCTGCGCCAGGCCGGACTCGTCGACTGTGAGCGCCGCGGCACCTGGGTCTACTACCACGTGCTGCCCGAAGCCCTTGGGGAGCTCAAGGCGCTCCTCTGACGTTGGAAGTCTGAGGGTTTGAGAAGTCGTTGCTCGGGAAGAGTCGGGGCAATCAGCCAGCCTGAGTAGGTATGGAGTCTGACTAGTTAGACGTACGATCTAGTCATGACGCAGCAGGAGTGGCCCAGCGACTGGATGCGGGGGGTCCTCGAGCTGGCCGTGATGCGTGTGCTGGCCGACCGGCCGTCGTACGGGTATGCGATCGCCGGTCGGCTACGCGACGCGGGTCTCGGCGAACCCAAGGGCGGCACCCTCTACCCCCTCCTCACCCGGCTCGAGGCAAGCGGTGACGTGCTCTCCGAGTGGCGAGCCGGTGATGGAGGGCCAGGACGCAAGTACTTCGCGATCACTCCCGCAGGTCGCGAGCGCTTCGCTCGCCTCAGCGAGCAGTGGCGAGGCTTCACCACTGTCACCACATTCATCACCACACCCTCCAAGGAGCAGCACCATGCCTAGCGACCACCCCCCTCGCGACAGCTCGTCATCCTCGACTCGAGAAGGCTGGCCGCGCGATTTCGCCCTGCTTCTGCGACTCCGCGGTGTCGACGGCGCGCGGATAGGCGACGCGCTGGCCGAAGTCGAGTCCTACTGCGACGACTCCGGTCAGGAGCCGAAGGAGGCGTTCGGGGAGCCGGTCGTCACGCGGCTCGAGGCGAGGGGTAACGTGATTCCAGATTGGCGAGCCGGGAATGGCGGTCCAGGCCACAAGTACCCACGCCGAGGAGCGCGCCGTGACGAGTGAGAACCCCCCTCGCGAGAGCTCCGCTTCCTCGACCCCGGATGACTGGGACCGTGAGTTCATACTTCTGCTGCGACTCCGTGGGATCGACGGCGTAAGGATTGACCAGGCGCTCGCCGAGGTCGGGGCGCACTGCGCGAGGTCGGGCCACACGCCGCGAGAGGCTTTCGGCGATCCGGTCGGCTACGCCTCGAGCCTCCGCGTTCTGTCCCCGAGGACCAGGCCATGGACCAAGACCGTCATCCTGCCGGTCCTCGGGCTGGTAGTGGGGGTCAACCTCGCGCTCGGCGCCCTACTCAAGTGGACTGACGGAGTCGCCATCACCCTTGGCCTCATAGCGTCGCTGGTGGTCTTTGTCGTTTTTGTCGCGATGCTCGTTAGGTGGCTGACCACGGTGCTCCGTTCCCGTGCGGCCTACTTGGCGTGGTTCGGGGCGGGTTTCGCCCTCATGGTCGTGCCGCCGCTGCTCTTTCGCCAACAGCTCATCACGGTCCACCCACTCATCGCGCTAGCCGTGGGGTTGCTGTTCGTGGCGGCGGGCCTGTTGGCAGCACGCCAGATCCCGTCAGGGCCGATCGCCGGCCGCTGAAACCCTGACTCTTGAAGCGACTCTGTACCACCCCGCGGGCGTCACACCCGTACGGCTCAGGCGGAGATGACCTTCTGCGTCTCGCGGGCCATGGCGAGCTCCTCGTTGGTCGGGACGACGAGGATCTGGATCGGCGAGTCGGGCTGGCTGATGCGGCGGGGCTCCTTGGAGCGGATCTTGTTGGCCTCGTCGTCGAGGAGGAAGCCGAGCGGCGCGAGGCGGTCGCAGACGGACTCCCGGACGGCGTCGTCGTTCTCGCCGACGCCCGCGGTGAACGTGATGGCGTCGACGCCGCCGAGGATCGCCAGGTACGAGCCGATGTAGCTCACGAGCCGGTGGATGTACACGTCATACGCCAGTTTCGCCGCCGTATCGCCCGCCTCGATCCGATCGGCCAGGTCGCGGAAGTCGCTCGTGCCGCCGGTCAGCCCGGAGATGCCGGACCGTGAGTTGAGCATGCGGTCGATCTCGGCGACGGACATGTTCGCCTCGCGCGCCAGGTAGGCGTGGAGCCCCGGGTCGACGTCGCCCGACCGCGTGCCCATGACCAGACCCTGCAGCGGCGTCAGCCCCATCGAGGTGTCGACGGCCACGCCGCCGCGGATCGCGGAGATGGACGCTCCGTTGCCGAGGTGGCAGACGATCTGGTCGACCTCGTCGTACGGTCGTTCGAGCAGCTCGGCGACTCGCTCCGACACGTACTTGTGGCTGGTCCCGTGGAAGCCGTACTTGCGGATCGAGTACGTCTTCGCCAGGCGCGCGTCGATCGCGTACGTGTAGGCCTCCGCCGGCAGCGTCGCGAAGAACGCGGTGTCGAAGATGGCAACGTGCGGCACGTCCGGCAGCGCGGCCATCGCGGCCTCGATGCCCGCAATGGCCGGCGGGTTGTGCAGCGGCGCGAGCGGCGAGAGCTCGACGAGCTTCGCGATCACGTCGTCGTCGATCCGTACCGGCTGACGGAACGCCTCACCCCCGTGGACCGCGCGGTGCCCGACGGCGACGACCTCGGCGAGCGGCGGCCCGTACATCCCGAACGCACTCACGATCAGCTCCAGCGCCTGCTGGTGGTTGGCCACCATCCGGTCGATGCGGTGCGTCTCGCCGTCGGTGGTGTGGTCGAGGCTGGAGTCGGGCAGCCCGATCTTCTGCACGAGGCCGGTCGCGAGGCGTGACTCGTCGTCGACGTCGATGACCTGGTACTTGATCGAGCTGGAACCGCAGTTCAGGACGAGGATCGGTGTGGGCACGGTTCTCCTTCGGGGTTACTGCTGGGCGAACGGCGACGGAGTCCCGGCCGGGACGGCCTGGGCCTGGATCGCCGTGATCGCGACGGTGTTGATGATGTCGTCGATCGTCGCGCCACGCGACAGATCGTTGACGGGCTTGTTGAGGCCCTGCATCACGGGGCCGATGGCGACGGCGCCGGCGGTGCGCTGGACCGCCTTGTACGTGTTGTTGCCGGTGTTGAGGTCCGGGAACACGAACACAGTCGCCTGGCCGGCCACCAACGAGTCGGGCAGCTTGGTCTTCGCGACGGCCTTGTCCATCGCCGCGTCGAACTGGATCGGTCCCTCGACGAGCAGCTCCGGAGCGCGTTCCTTGACGAGCCGTGTCGCCTCGCGGACCTTCTCCACGTCGGCGCCCGAGCCGGAAGAACCCGTGCTGTACGAGAGCATCGCCACGCGCGGCTCGATCCCGAATGCAACGGCAGTCTGCGCCGACGAGATCGCGATGTCGGCGAGCTGCTCGGCCGTCGGATCCGGGTTCACGGCGCAGTCGCCGAACACCAGCACCCGGTCGGGCAGGCACATGAGGAACGAGCTCGAGATGATCGACGTACCGGGCTTGGTCTTGATGAACTCCAGCGACGGCCGGATCGTGTTCGCCGTAGTCGTGATGGAACCGGACACCATGCCGTCGGCCATGCCGAAGTGGACCATCATCGTGCCGAAGTAACTCAAGTCGCCCATCTTCTCGCGCGCCTGCTCGATGGTGACGCCCTTCTTGGCCCGCAACCTCGCGTACTCGACCGCGAACTTCTCGCGCAGCACGGGATCGGCCGGGTCGATGCACCGGGCGCGGGCGAGGTTGATGCCGAGGCTGCCGGATCGCTGGTTCACGACGTGCTCGGGCGCGAGCAGGATGAGGTCGGCGACATTGCGCCGCAGCAGCACCACGGCCGACTCGAGGATCCGGTCCTCCGTACCCTCCGGCAGCACGATCGTGCGCTTGTTGGCCCGTGCCCGCTGCATGAGCTGGTACTCGAACATCAGCGGCGTCCGTACGTCGGCGTGTGACACATGCATCGCCGCGATGAGCGAGCGGGCGTCGACGTTGTCGCCGAAGATGCCGCGCGCGATCTCGATCTTGCGCGCCGAGTCGGTGACCGAGCCCTCGAGGCCGAACAACCGCTCCGACGTGG
This sequence comes from Propionibacteriaceae bacterium, assembly GCA_036782155.1. Taxonomy (GTDB): domain Bacteria; phylum Actinomycetota; class Actinomycetes; order Propionibacteriales; family Propionibacteriaceae; genus Fen-668. Next base: position 1,645 of record DAIPZP010000125.1, on the reverse strand, counting down.
TGTACGTGCCGGACGGCGTCGTCGCGATCGGCAGGTCCGAGTCGAGCGTGTCGATCAGCTTCTGCACGGACGGTGGCAGGTCGTACCCGCCGACCAGGACGAGCCCGGCCATCGGGGGGAACGCGCCGGAGGTGTGTGCGAGCAGCAGGCCGGGGATGAGGTCGATGCGGTCGGACGCGGTGACGACGGTCGCCTCCGGGAACAGCCGGTCGAGCACGTTCGGCAGCGTCATGCCGCAGACGATGACGCCCTGCGACTCGCGGTCGAGCAGCTCTTCCTTGCCGCGGATCATCGTCGCGCCGACGGCCTTGAACTGCGTCTTTACGGTCGGGGCTGGGAGCACCTTGTGCTCCGGGATGGCCGATACGAGAGGAAGGTCGATGCCGTCGAGCGCCGACCTGTACTCGGCGAGTGCGTCCGGCGCGATGCGGGATGCCACGACGCCGACAGCCTCGCAGTGATGCAGCGCGAGCTCGTCGAGCGCGTTGTCGACGAGGTGCCGTACGCCCTCGGGGGTCTTGTCGTTGCCACGTACGACCAGCAGCACCGGCGCGTTGAGGTTCGCGGCGATGGCCGCGTTGTACGCGAACTCGGTGCTCCCCAGGACGTCGGTGAAATCAGAGCCGAGGATCACCATCGCGTCGTAGCGCAGCTGGAGCTCGGAGTAGCGCGCGATGATCTCGCTGAGCGCCTCGTCGGGGTTGCGGTGCACCGCCGCGTACTCGACGCCGTACGACAGGTCGTACTGCCCGTTCACCGCAGGTTGGTTCACCAGCGTCTCGAGGATCCCGTCACGACCATCAGAACGGATGATCGGCCGGAACACCCCGACTGATCGGACCTCGCGAGCCAGCGCCTCGATGACACCCAGAGCGATGGCGGATTTCCCGACCAACCCCTCGGGCGACATCACGTAGATGCTCTTCGCCATATGCCCGACAGTAGCGCTCTGGAGCTCCCGTTCCCGCATCGGGGGAGCGGGGGTGGCCTTCGATTGAAACGTTCTATCCGGCGGAAGGAGCGTGTCCGGTGATCCGCCGGACGAGTGTGGCGAAGGTGCCGTCGATGTCGCCCGGTACGGATTCGACGTAGCGCACGTCGTCGTACGAGGCGAGCAGTTCCGCCATCCCCTCGTACAGCTCCTCGACCGCGAGGGCTCCGGGAGCCTTCTGCAGCTCGACCGCGTCCCGATGGTTCTGCTCGGTCGACGTCGAGCGCGACTGGAAGCGCGCGGCCGCCTCCTCCGGGCTGCTCACGAGCGCGGCGAGGACGAACTCAGCGCCCACGTCCTCGGTGACCTGCCGAAGCTGGTCGATGAAGTCGGGGCGTTGCAGGAACTGCGGCACGACGACATCGGCGCCCGTAGAGAGGTGGGTCCGCGCCATCTCGAGGGCGATCCGCCGGGCGGCCAGTCCGGCTGCGCCGGGATCTCGCTGCCAGTCGCCGAGCTGGCCGCGCAGGGTGTCGACGTCGAGCAGCAAGGCCAGGGGGCGGCTATCGACGAGTCGTCGGGCGAGCGTCGACTTCCCGCTGCCGGGGGCGCCGTTGATGACGATCAGCTGGGGCACGTACGTGACTCAGCTCACGTGCTCGGCGATCCAGCGGATGTCATCGGTGTGGCCCTCTTTGGCGCCCGGTGTCTCCA
>DAIPZP010000124.1:0-5904 GCA_036782155.1 Propionibacteriaceae bacterium | reverse complement strand
CGCCAGTGATCGTCATCGCCTCTCCCTCGGGAAAGCGTAAGGGCGTGGGGCCGAAGCCCCACGCCCTCGCGTGCTGAGATGGACGCAGATCAGGACTTGAGCTGCGACTTCGCCTCGTCGAAGAACTTCTTTGCGGCGTCGGCCGGAGACTGACGGCCGAACTGCACGTTCTCCACGTAACGCTCCAAGATCGTCTGGAACGTCGAGGCGCCGGGCGGCGGAGCCACCGGAGCGTCGTGAATATCGCCCGCGAGGTCGGACATGTACGTCGCCGCCTTCTGGTCGGCGTTGCCCAACGACGACTTGATCCCCGCGAGGACGTCCGTGTTCGGCGGCAGACCGCGCTCGGCGAGCATGACCTTGCCGGCATCCATGTTGTTGAAGTAGTAGTCGAGGAAGCGCGCCGCAGCGGCCTGGTTCTTCGACTTCGACGAGATCGACTGGAACTGTCCGGACTTGTACCAGAGGTCCGCATCCTTGGCGTTTCCGGTCATCGACGGGAGCCGCAGGATCTTGCAGTCCTGGCCGACCGCAGCCTGCTGGGCAGCGATCTGGTTCGACCAGGTCAGCACCATCGCGACCTTGCCGACGCCGAACATCTGCTGAGCGAGCGCTGTGCTGAAGTCCTGGGCGTTCTCAGCGGCCGACGGGATGGCCTTCGCGCCCTGGTACTTGACCATGAGCTCGAAGAACGACTGCATGTCGGCCGGCTCCCAGCCGAAGCCGGTGTCCGTGAAGAGGGTCTTGCCGTTCTGGAACATCCAGGCGCGAGCCACGGAGTCACCGAAAAATGCACCATTGAGGCCGTACGTGCCGGGCAACTTGGTGTTGAACTGGGCGGCGAGGGTCATCAGCGAGTCCCAGGTCCAGGTCTTGTCGTCGGGGAGGTCGATGCCGGCCTTGGTGAACAGGGCCGGGTTGGCGACGATCGACAGGGCGTTCATGCCGGCGCACAGCGCGGTGACCTTGCCGCTGATGGTTCCCGTGGCGACCAGGCCCTTCGCGAACTTCGAGGTGTCGATCGAAAGCTTGCTCAGGTCGGCGAGGATGCCGTTCTTCGTGTAGTCACGGATGTACTGCTCGTCCATCTGGATGATGTCGGGGGCGCTGTTTCCGGCGACCTGGGTCGACAGCTTGTCCCAGTAGCTCGCCCAGACACCCGGCTCGCCGGTGATCGTCACGTTCGGGTGGAGCTTCATGTAGTCCGCGATCACCTGGGCGGTGTTCTTGTTGCGGACGTCGTTGCCCCACCACCCGAAGCGCAGCGTCACGGGGCTGGTGTCGTCAGCGGTCGCGGTCGAGGTTGAGCCCGTGGTAGAGCCGCTACACGCGGCGAGGGCAGCAGTCGCGGCTGTGGCGGCAGCGCCTGCAAGGAAGTTTCTGCGGGTCGTCATTGATCCTCCGTGTGATGTTTCGAGGTACCCCTTGGGTTCGATAGTACGAGTCTCTTCGCCGCTGTGACCACGGCTTGCAAGCGCTTGCCAAGACTCAAGCATGAATCGTTACGGAAAACTGGAAACGATTACGATGCCTCGACTGCGAGCCGATAACGCAGGGTCTCGGAACGCCCAGGCTCGAGGCTCACAGCGTGATCCATCACGTTGCCGGCCTCGATGCAGAGCATCCCTGGCCACTCGTCGTCCCCGAAGTCGGGCATCGCTGCCGACTTGGCGACCCACGGATTCCAGACGACGGTGTTCGCGGCGCCCTCGGTGGCGACCCGAAGCCGGCGCCCGAGTACGGGGTCGGTGACCACAACCTCCGAGCAGCGGTCGTACACGCGGTCCGTTTCGGCAACGATCGTCACGTCGCCAGCTTGGACCTCCTGCCGCCCGGTGACCTTGTCGAGGTACGACGCGCCCTCGAGGCCGGCGATCGTCACCCGCCGGACGTCGCCGACCGTGAGGTAGGTGTGCAGCGCCACCTCGTACGAGAACAGAGTCGCGCCGAGGTTCTCGACGGTCAGCGCGAGCTCGAGGACGTCGCCCACGCTCACCTCGTACGTGACCCTCCAGTCCTGGCCCGGCAACGCCGCAGGCGCCGCTTCGGGGTCGAGCACGTACGTGAGGACTTCCGCGTTCGCACGGTCGACCCTCCCGGCAAGCGCCCACTTGCTGATTCGCGCGAAGCCGTGGGCGGGTGTGAGGTCGCCGGTGCGGCCGGGCCCGAACCAGGGCCAGCAGATCGGTACGCCGCCGCGCAGGGCCTTGCCTGTCTCGAACACCGACTTCGCGCTCGTCCACAGCACGGCGTCACCGTCGAGCGACCATGACCACACGTGGGCTCCGTAGTCGTACACCTGGGCGACGGAGGTACCAATACCGACCTCACGGGGGGCGTCAAGAGTCATGACGCCAACGTAGCCAAGCTTGGCGTCCTGTTCCCGTCTGGGCCAGGTGTTGACGCGTGACAGGGCCGCTCAGGTGGTCTTGGCGACCCTTCGCGCCCTGCGCCGCTTCGTACCGTCGGCGCCAGAGGGCTGGCAGCGGGGGCACCAGTACAGGTTGCGGGCGGCATGCACCTCGAGCCGGATCGGCGTGCCGCAGACCAGGCAGCCCTGTTCGTGACGGCGATAGGCGTACACCTCGCCTCCGTGGCGATCGACCCTCGGGTCGCGGCCCATCGCCTCGGGGCTGTGCTCTGGGCGAACCGTGTCGATGCGGTCGTCGATGACGCCCTGCGGCATGAGGTCAACCAGGTCGGACCACATGGCGTCGAACGTGGCGCGCGGCACCTGCTTGCCCGGCAGGAACGGATCGACGCCCGCCCGGAACAGCACCTCGGCCCGATAGATGTTGCCGACCCCGGCGAAGATCGACTGGTCCATGAGCAGGGCCGCGATGCTCTTGCTGGAGCGATGGAGCCTCACCCACGCGCGCTCGCGGTCCGACGCCGGGTCGAGCGGGTCCGGGCCTGAGGCGGCACCGATGGCGGCCGCCTCCTCGAGCGAGATCAGTTCGCAGGTCTGCGGTCCGGACAGGTCGTGCACACCCGCCTCCGGGCTGCCGACCCGGAACCGCACCTGTCCAGGGCCTCCGGGCCACGGGAAGGGCCTCAGCTTGCCGATCAGCCCGAGGTGGATGTGGACCACCTGGTCACCGGCGAACTGTACGAACAGGTGCTTGCCCACGGCCCAGGAGCGGACCACGACCGTGCCGTCGAGCAGCGCGGCGGCGTCGGCGAAACGGCCCTGGGGGCTCGACACGCGCGCGGAATGACCCCCGTACGCACGTTCCAGATCGAGCGCCAGACGGTGAATGTGGTGTCCCTCAGGCACGACGCCCCCTCTCAGGGCGACAGCCTAAGCGCCGCCGACGACAGAGCCGTACGCTGCGACCATGACGAGTCAGGAGCCGGAGCAGCGCCTCGGCCGTGACGGGGTCTCGGGGATGGTGTCCGTCGGCCGCGCGCTGCGCGCCCGGGACGTCTCTCGCCCCACCGCAGAGGACATAGCCGAGGCCGCGAAGGTCGCCGCCGAGGTCGTACGCCGTCGCAAGCTCACGTCGTCGTGAGCTCGCCCGTCTGCTCGTAGCGGGTGATCATGTCGATGCGGCGCTGGTGGCGCGGGTTCTCGGAGAACGGGGTCTCCAGGAACACGAGCACGATGCCGAGCGCCTCCTGAAGCGTGTGCATCCGTCCGCCCATAGCGACGATGTGTGCGTCGTTGTGCTCGCGAGCGAGCTGGGCCGTCGCGATGTCGTACGCCAGGGCCGCCCGGATCCCCTTCACCTTGTTGGCGGCAATCTGCTCCCCGTTCCCGGATCCGCCGAGGACGATGCCCAGCGAGCCTGGATCGTCCCGTACGGCCTCGGCGCACGGGATGATCGTCGCCGGGTAGTCGTCGTCAGGGTCAGAAGTGACCGCACCATGGTCGACGATCTCGTACCCCTTGGCCCGCAGTGACTCGACGAGGAACTGCTTGGTCTCGAAGGCGGCGTGGTCGGTAGCGATGTGAACGCGCATGAGTCCCATCCTGGCAGGAACCAGACCTCAGCGGGAACGCTGCGTGGGCAACTCCCTGGTTGGGGCCGAACGCCTGATCGAGCTTTCAGAGCGTCGAGAAGCGCCAGACCGTGTGGGACGTACGGACCTCGCCCGGGCGCAGCAGCGCGCTCGGGAAGTCGGGACGGTTCGGGGCGTCAGGGAAGCCCTGGGTCTCCATGGCCACTCCCCCGTGCGCCGGGTAGCCGATGAGGTCCAGCGTCCTGCCATCGAAGACCTGGAGCCCCGGTTCATCGGTCTCGATGTCGAGCCGACGCCCGCTGCCGGGGTCGACGAGCGAGGCGACCGGCCGCATCCCCGTACCGTCGAGCACGAAGCAGTGATCCACGCCTCCGGCCGCGATGACGTCGCCGAGCGGCCGCCCGTGGCGCAGGTCGAACCTGCCCTCGACGGGTGCGGGCGCGTCCGCGGTCGGGATGAGCTCGTCGTCGACCGGCAGGTACGTGTCCGCGGCGATCGTCAGCACCTGGTCGGTGATCGTGCCCTGGCCTGCGAGGTTGACGTAGGGGTGGGAGATCACGTTGACGACGGTCGGCGTGTCCGTCGTCACCTCGATCTCGTACGAGAGCGTGGTGCCCTCCGCCCGGTACGTGACGGCCGCATGGACCGGCCCCGGGTGATCGCCGGTGGTGTCGGACCAGGTGAGCGTCAGCCGTACGTGGTCGGCGTCGGACTCTTTCACCGTCCACTCCTGACGGTGGAAGCCAGCGGAACCGGAATGCAGCGAGTGCTTGCCCAGGAAGTTGCGCTCCAGCTGGTGGCTGACGCGAAAGATGCTGAAGCGGGCGTCGCGGATGCGGTTCCCGAACGGGCCCACGATCTCGCCGAGGTATGCCGTCGACGCGAGCCGTTCGACTTCGTCCGAGTGGCCCAGGACGACCTGCACGAGGTTGCCCTCGCGATCGGGCGCCCAGACGGAGTTGAGCGCCGCGCCCAGCGTCCAGATCTCGGCGGTGACGGCTCCGGTGCCGATCCGCAACTTCTGCATGAGGGTCCCTTCAGACTCTTCCGAGGTACGAGCCGCGCGCCTGGGCGTAGCGGGCGAGAGCCGCTGTGTCGAGGACGCCTTCGTAGTGTTCCTCGTTCGTCCGGACCCATGTGGGAGGCTCGACCGCTCCGCCGAGGACCCAGGCGGCCTGACGCGCGGCGCCGAGGGCCACGTACTCGCCGGGCTGCGGGACGACGACAGGGACACCGAGGATGCACGGCGCGATCTCGCGGACGGCCTGGGACTTCGCCGCGCCACCGACGAGCAGCGCGCGCTTCGCCTCGAGACCCTGGTCGACGAGCGCCTGCAGCCCGTCGGCCTGACCGCACAGCAGCCCTTCGACGAACGCCCTGGCGAGGTACGCGCGGGAGGCGGTCTCGAGCCGGATCCCGTGTAATGCCCCGGTCGCGTTCGGCAGGTTCGGGGTGCGCTCGCCCTCGAGGTACGGGACGAGCACGAGCCCGCCCGCCCCCGCCGGCGCGGACAGCGCGAGGGTCGACACCTCGTCGTGGTCGACGCCGAGGAGTGTCGCGGCCGCGTCGAGCACCCTGGCTGCATTGAGGGTGCATGCCAGGGGCAGGAAGTGTCCGGTCGCGTCGGCGAAGCCGCTGACAAGGCCAGATGCATCGTGGCTCTGGACATCGGTGATGGCCGCGACCACGCCGGAGGTGCCGAGCGACAGCAGGACGTCGCCGACCTCCAGCCCGAGCCCGAGAGCCGCCGCGGCGTTGTCGCCGGCACCGGGCCCGATCAGGCAGCTGGTGCCGTAGACCGTCCCGATGGCCTCGGCTGGTCCCACGACCCGCGGCAGGATCGCGTCATGGCCGAGGGCACGGATGAGCAAGTCGTGGTCGTACGCATTCGTCGTCGCGTCGAAGTAGCCCGTACCGGACGCATCGGACCGGTCGGTACAG
>DAIPZP010000123.1:0-5917 GCA_036782155.1 Propionibacteriaceae bacterium | reverse complement strand
CGCGGGTCACGCACGACGTCCCACAGTGAGGCGATCGCGCCGGCCTTGGGGTCGTACGCGCCGAAGACGATCCGGTCGAGCCGCGCCAGCACGGATGCGCCCGCGCACATCGTGCAGGGCTCCAGCGTGACCACGAGCGTGTGCCCCTCGAGGTGCCAACTGCCGAGTTCAGCGGCGCGACGCCGCAGCACGAGCACCTCGGCATGTGCGGTGGGGTCGTGATGCTGCTCGCGCTCGTTGCCGGCGCTCGCGACGATGGTGCCGTCGGCGTCGAGGAGTACAGCGCCGATCGGTACGTCGCCGGCTGCCGAAGCCGTACGGGCGACAGCGATCGCCTCACGCATCGCATCGTCCCAGCGGCTCACGACCCCACTTTCTCACGCCGAGCCGACCGCGCGAAGGCCCCGTCGGGCGGGGTCGGCGATTCGCCGACCCCCTGACGCCGCCGCTACACTCTTCCGCGGTGGCGTGTCCGAGCGGCCAAAGGAGCACGCCTCGAAAGCGTGTGAGGGGAAACCCTCCGAGGGTTCAAATCCCTCCGCCACCGCCCTTCCGGGCTCCACCCCGGATCGACGCGGCGCCGTCTCGCTCACGCGAGGCGGCGTTCGTGTTTCCCGGTCCGGTACAGATCCTCTCCTCGACCGCACAGGTGCTCTCCTCGACCGCGCAGGTGCTCTCCTCGAGCGGATAGGTGCTCTCCCCGAGCGGATAGGTCCTCTCCTCGGGCGTCTGGGTGCTCTTGACTGAGGCTCTGTTACCGTAAACCCAGGTACAGAACGATCGTTCTGATCGGAGGACCCGTTGCTTTCGCTCGGTCTGGATGTGGGATCGACCACCGTCAAAGCGGTGGTGCTCGATGAAGACGCGCTGCGCTTCAGTTCGTACCGACGCCACAACGCCGACGCTCGCGGCGCCCTCCGGACCCTGCTCAACGAGGTCGTACACGCCTTCCCGCACGAGACCTTCCACTGCGCCGTCACCGGCTCTGCCGGACTGAGCGTCGCCGACCTGATGGGCGTGGAGTTCGTCCAGGAGGTCATCGCCGGTACGGCCGCGATCGAGCGCTTCGAGCCTCAGGCCGACGTCGTCATCGAGCTCGGCGGTGAGGATGCGAAGATCACGTTCCTCCACCCCGTCGTCGAGCAGCGGATGAACGGTACGTGCGCGGGCGGTACGGGCGCGTTCATCGACCAGATGGCCAGCCTCCTGCATACCGACGCGGCCGGGCTAGACGCCTTGGCCGCCGCGTACCAGCACCTCTACCCGATCGCCTCGCGCTGCGGCGTCTTCGCGAAGTCCGACCTGCAACCGCTGCTCAACCAGGGCGCCGCGCACACCGACCTCGCCGCCTCCGTGTTCCAGGCCGTAGCGACCCAGACGATCGCCGGCCTCGCCTGCGGCCACCCGATCCGCGGCAACGTGGTCTTCCTCGGCGGCCCGCTGCACTTCCTGCCGCAGCTGCGTGCCGCGTACGAGAGGGCGCTGGCCGCCCAGGTCTCCTCCTTCAGGACTCCCGACGAGGCTCACCTGTTCGTCGCGATCGGCGCCGCGCTGCTCGCCGGCCAGCCGGCGACCCCGTACGGCAACGACACCCTTCGCGGCGTTGAGCAGCGGCCCGACGATCTCGTCCGCCGGCTCAGGGACCGCATCCTCGTCTCGCTCAGCACTGCCCGGATGCGTCCGCTGTTCGCAGACGACGAGGAGCGATCCGCGTTCGTCGAGCGGCACCACTCGGTCAAGGTCCCCCGCGCGGATCTCGCCACGACCTCCGGCCCGCTCTTCCTCGGCATCGACGCCGGCTCTACGACGGTCAAGGCGATCCTGCTGACCGCCACCGGCGAGGTGGTCTTCGACCACTACCAGGGCAGCAACGACCCCGTACATGTCGCGCTCGGCATCCTGCGCCGCGTGCTGACCGAGATCCCCGCGAGCGCGTACCTCGCTCGTGCCTGCGTCACCGGCTACGGCGAGGGGCTCGTACGGGCCGCGCTGCGTCTCGACGACGGCGAGATCGAGACGATGGCCCACTACCGGGCCGCGGAGAAGGTCTGCCCCGGCGTGACGAGCGTCATCGACATCGGCGGCCAGGACATGAAGTACCTGCGGATCAAGAACGGTGTCGTCGACTCGATCGCCGTCAACGAGGCGTGCTCGTCGGGCTGCGGCTCGTTCCTGCAGACGTTCGCCGCATCCATGGGCACCGACGTACACGCGTTCGCCGGCACCGCGGTGGAGTCCGACTCTCCGGTCGACCTCGGTACCCGCTGCACGGTGTTCATGAACAGCTCGGTCAAGCAGGCACAGCGCGAGGGCGCGAGCGTCGGCGACATCGCCGCGGGCCTGTCGTACTCCGTCGTCCGCAACGCCCTCTACAAGGTCATCAAGCTCAAGGACGCCTCCCAGCTCGGCGACAAGGTCGTCGTCCAGGGCGGCACGTTCCTCAACGACGCCGTCCTGCGTGCGTTCGAGCTGCAGACCGGCGCCCAGGTCACGCGACCCGACATCGCCGGCCTCATGGGTGCGTACGGCGCGGCCCTCACCGCCCAGCGCAACTGGCAGGTCGGCGAGAAGTCGCAGGCGCTGGCGCTCGAGGAGCTGGACGACTTCAGCCTGGACACGAAGCTCGACACCTGCCGGCTGTGCCAGAACCACTGCGGGCTGACGATCTCCCACTTCGGCGACGGCACGCGGCATGTCTCCGGCAACCGCTGCGAGCGTGGCGCGAGCACCGAGAAGGTACCGCCCAAGTCGGAGCTGCCGAACCTGTTCGACTACAAGTACAAGCGGCTCTTCGGCTACCGCAGGCTGACCGACGCTGACGCGACGCGCGGCGAGATCGGCATCCCGCGCGTGCTCAACATGTACGAGAACTACCCGCTGTGGTTCACGATCCTCACGAAGCTCGGGTTCCGCGTCATCCCGTCGGGCCGCTCGAGCCACGAGGTCTTCGAGCAGGGCATGGAGTCGATCCCCAGCGAGAACGTCTGCTACCCGGCCAAGCTCGCACACGGCCACATCGAGCACCTGCTCGACAAGGGGATTCGTACGATCTTCTACCCGTGCGTGCCGCTGGAGGCCAAGGAGACCGCGGGCGCCGACAACCACTTCAACTGCCCGGTCGTCGCGTTCTACCCGCAGGTGCTCGAACGGAACCTGCCGAGGCTGCAGGACCCGAGCGTGCGGTTCATGTCGCCGATGCTCAACCTCAACGACGCCGACAAGCTGACCAAGCGCCTCGTCGACGTGTTCGCCGACTGGGACATCTCGATCGAGGAGATGACCGTCGCCGTTCAGGCCGGCTTCGCCGAGGACGCACAGGTCAAGGCGGACGTACGGGCCGAGGGCCGCCGCGCTCTCGCGTACATGACCGAGCACGACATCAAGGGCATCGTGCTCGCGGGCCGTCCCTACCACGTCGACCCCGAGGTCCACCACGGCATCCCGAGCCTCATCACGGGCCTCGGCATGGCGGTACTGACCGAGGACTCGATCATCGAGCCCGGCGAGTCCGTCCTCGAACGGCCCATCCGCGTGCGCGACCAGTGGGCGTACCACACCCGCTTGTACGAGAGTGCGGCGATCGTGTCGCGTAGCCCCGAGCTCCACCTCGTACAGCTCAACTCCTTCGGTTGCGGCGTCGACGCGATCACCACCGACCAGGTGGCGGAGATCCTCGAGCGCGCCGACGACATGTACACGCTGCTCAAGATCGACGAGGTGTCGAACCTCGGCGCCGCCACGATCCGGCTGCGGTCGATGAAGGCGGCCGCGGCGGAGCGTCGCGGCTCGGCGACCGTGAGCACGTACGGCCCGTTGATGGAGCGTCGGCTGTTCGACGAGAACGCGCGGGACACGCACACCGTGTACGCGCCGCAGATGGCGCCGATGCACTTCCGGCTGGTGATCCCCGTGCTCCGCAAGATCGGCCTCAACGTCAAGCTGCTCGAGCACGCGAGCCAGGCCGACATCGAGGTGGGCCTCAAGTACGTCAACAACGACGCGTGCTTCCCGGCGATCATGGTCGTCGGCCAGCTGGTCAACAAGATCAAGTCCGGCGAGGCGGACCCTGACCGTACGTCGGTGGCGATCACCCAGACCGGCGGCATGTGCCGGGCGACCAACTACGTGGCCCTGCTGCGCAAGGCGCTCGCCGATGCCGGCTACCCACAGGTGCCGGTACTGGCGATCAGCGTGCAGGGGCTCGAGAAGAACCCCGGCTTCAAGATGACACCCGCGCTGATCCACCCCGCGCTCCAGGCGCTGGTGCTGGGCGACCTGCTGCAGACGGTTGTGCTGCGCACCCGCCCGTACGAGGCGGTGCCGGGCAGCGCCAAGGCTCTGTACGACACGTGGGACATCATCTGCCAGGAGTTCCTGCAGTACTCGGGCTACAGCGCCACGCTCGGCCGCAGCATCGGGTACTTGAGCCTCATCAAGAAGATCGTGCGCGATTTCGACAAGCTGCCGCTGCGCGACATCGATCGCAAGCCACGCGTCGGCATCGTCGGCGAGATCCTCGTGAAGTTCCACCCGGACGCCAACAACCATGTCGTCGACGTCGTGGAAGCCGAGGGCTGCGAGGCCGTACTGCCCGGCATGCTGCAGTTCTTCCTCATGCCGCTGTACTCGGCGCAGTTCCAGTACGACGTCATGGGCATCGGCAAGACGTCGCACCACGTGAAGAACTTCGCGACGTGGCTCATCGAGAAGTACCAGGCGCCTGTCGCCGCGGCGCTGAAGAAGACCGGCAAGTTCGACGTACCGCCGAAGATGAAGGACCTGGCCGCCAAGGCCGACGGGATCATCTCGATCGGTACGAGGGCTGGCGAGGGCTGGCTGCTCACTGCCGAGATGGTCGAGCTGATCGAGATCGGTGCGCCGAACATCGTGTGCGCCCAGCCGTTCGCGTGCCTGCCGAACCACGTCGTCGGCAAGGGCATGTTCGCTGAGCTTCGTCGCCGCCACCCTGAGGCGAACGTCGTCTCGGTCGACTACGACCCGGGCGCCTCCGAGACCAACCAGCTCAACCGCATCAAGCTCATGGTCGCCACCGCCCACAAGCGCCACGCTCGCATGGCGCAGGACGCGTTCGTCCTCGACGCCCAGGACGCGGCCGGCGCGCCGCTGTCACCGGTTGACGTCTGGGAGAGCTCCAGCCGCTGACCGGGCCGTCCAGGACCCGTCGCTGGGACACGGCTTGGCAAGGCCAGGTTCGCTTGGCAAGGCATCGGCGCATTGCCAAGCGCGTCTAGCCTTGCCAAGCGCCCCTAGCGTTGGCGACAGAGCCGGTGAGTTGCTCTGCCCGGCGGTACAGGTGCTCTCCTCGAGCGGATACTTGCTCTCCTCGAGCGGATAGGTCCTCTCCCCGAGCGTCAGTCGGGGGTTGGGGGCTCCGGGACCTGGGGCTTCGTGACCGGGACGATGAGGATCGCGATGAGGGAGATGGCGCCGACGACGATCAGTGCGCGGAGAACACCGAAGTGGTCGCCGAGGAGACCCAGGAGCGGCGGGCCGGCGAGGAACGCGGTGTAGCCGATCGTCGCGACCACGCTGAGCCGCATGGGGGCTCGTGCCGGGTCGTCGGCCGCGGCCGACATGCCGACCGGGAACCCGAGGCTCGCGCCGACGCCCCAGATAGCCGCGCCGATGAATGCGACCCACGTCGGTCCGAACACGACGAGCAGGCAGCCGACGATGGCCATGCCGAACAGGACGCGAAGGACCGTGACCCGTCCGTACCTGTCGAGCAGCCCGGTGCCCAGGATCCGCCCGGCGGTCATGAAGACGAGGAAGACGGCGAACGCGACGACACCCATCGCGTTGCTCAGCTGGTGCCCGTCGACGAACGCGACGGCCATCCAGTCGTTCGCCGTACCTTCCGCGAACGCTGCCGAGAGCACGATCACGCCGATGAGGA
>DAIPZP010000122.1:0-5945 GCA_036782155.1 Propionibacteriaceae bacterium | reverse complement strand
TCAGCCATGCTTCTCCTTCACGGAACTCACCCACGACGATACCCATCGAGCCCGCGCCGGGTGCACATTGGCGAGCGATGCGGCAAGATGACGCCCCAGGATCATCCCGGCGGAGGAAACACATGCGACGACTTCTGGTGTGTTTCATGACCACTCCCTCGGGCAAGGGTGGAACGTGCTCGGACTCGCGGAGAACGGGGTCGTCGCCACCCCGCTCACCTACCCGACCGTGACGGCGGTCGCGCAGTTGCTGTTCATCGTCGGCGGTCACGTGCTCGGAGTCATCGTTGCTCATGACCGGGCGGTCGCCCTGCTCCGGCCCGAGGCGATGCGCCGAGCCCAGCTGCCCCTGCTCAGCGTCATGGTCGTCTACACCGTGGGTGGGCTTCTGTTGCTCTTCTCCCCCTAGGCGCGGGGTTATCCACAGCTCAGGCAAGAAGTGCTGGCGCTGAGGGCTTCACACAGTGCAGCGTGGAGTCATGGTCAACGCCGCACCCCTGCTCACCCCCGACCTCGCCCGCTGCCACGTGCTGCGCGTCGGAGTCCGTGCACCCGCCTGGCGCTGGGACGATCTCGCCGGCGACAGCACACACCACTGGCTCAGCCAGCCCACGTTGCCGTTCGAGACCGATGACGCCGGGATGCCGGAACCGGTCGGCGAGGACATCCCGGTGGAGGTCCGTCGGATGTCGGCTGCGCTTGCCCGCGTCATCGCGGAGGTGCTGGCGGGATCGCGACCGCCGCTCCAGCTCAGTCGCTGGCTGGACGACCCGCCGCTCAAGGTGCTCGCCGATGCCAGCCGGGCCTACCGCCGCACGCCGCCCACCGTCGCCTCGATCCGGCTCCAGCTCACTGCGCGCGGCTCGTACGAGGTGACGTTGCGGCTCCAGCGGGGCCGCGGCTACGCCGCTGCGGCGTACAGGCTCGACAAGCGTCGTGACCGCTGGCGCTGTACGGCGCTGGTCGTCGGGCCCTGAGGGCTCAGCGGCGCTTCTTGTTGCGCCGCCCCTGGGTGCCGGGCCGGGCTGTACGAGGTGTTGGCGTGCGGGTTGCTGCCGCGGCAACCATCGGCTCGTCCTCGTCGGACTCCGCAGGCTCCGGCGCCGCCTTGGGCTCAGCCTTGCTCTTCGCCGGCTTCTTCTGGCTTTTGGGCGTCGTGTCGGTGAGCCCCTGAGCGCCGATGTGCAGCTGCTTGCGGGCCGCCGCTGCCTCGGCCTCCAGCTCGGAGTCGTGGTAGCGCCTGACCGCCGCGAGAAGGTCGACCGGGGCGCCGTCGGCGTCGACGACCGGAGCCGCCTGCGGTACGGCCTCCACCTGCAGGTTGAACAGGTAGCCGACGACCTCCTCCATGAAGGAGTCCATCATCGCCTGGAACATCACGCCGCCCTCGCGCTGGTACTCGATGAGCGGGTCGCGCTGGGCCATCGCCCGCAGCCCGATGCCTTCGCGGAGGTAGTCCATCTCGTACAGGTGCTCGCGCCACTTCCGGTCGAGCACCGTGAGCAGCACGCGCCGCTCGAGCTCACGCATGACGTCGGGCGTGAGGGCCTCCTCACGCGTGTCGTACGCCTTCTGCGCATCGGCCGTGAAGTCGGCCACGAGCTGCTCGGTGGTGACGTCGTGGTCCTCGTACGAGGCGCGGTCGAGCGAGACCGGGTAGAGCTGCTTGAGATCCAGCCACAGCTGCTCCAGGTCCCAGTCCTCCTCGAACCCCTGGGTCGCGTTCTCGACGAACTGGGTGACCACACGGGTCACCGTCGCGCGCAGCTTCTCCTCGACGTCGGCGCCTTCCAGCACCGACCGACGGTCGGAGTAGATGGCGTGACGCTGCCGGTTCATCACGTCGTCGTACTTGAGGACGTTCTTGCGCATCTCGAAGTTCTGCGCCTCGACCTGCTCCTGGGCGCTCTGGATCATCTTCGTGATCCGCTTGTCCTCGATCGGCACGTCGTCGGGCACCTTGAGCGCCCGCATGAACCAGTCGACCATGTCGCTCTTGAACAGGCGCATGAGGTCGTCGCCCAGCGACAGGAAGAAACGGCTCTCGCCCGGGTCACCCTGACGACCGGAACGGCCGCGCAGCTGGTTGTCGATGCGGCGCGACTCGTGCCGCTCGGAGCCGATCACGTACAGACCGCCGACGTCGACGACCTCCTCGTGCTCGTCGGCGACTTGGGAGTTGATGCGTTCGAAGGTCTCGGCCCACTCCGCTTCGTACTCCTCGGAGTTCTCGACCGGATCCAGGCCGCGCTCGCGCAGCACCGCATCGGCCAGGAACTCCGGGTTGCCGCCGAGGATGATGTCCGTACCGCGGCCGGCCATGTTGGTGGCCACCGTGACGGCGCCCTTGCGGCCCGCGAGGGCGACGACAGCCGCCTCACGGGCATGCTGCTTGGCGTTGAGCACCTCGTGAGGGATGCCTGCCCGTACCAGGAGCCTGGACAACGTCTCCGACTTCGCGACCGACGCGGTACCGATGAGCACCGGCTGACCGGCCTCGTGGCGATCGGTGATGTCGTCGACGATCGCGTTGAACTTCGCGTCCTCGGTGCGGTAGATCAGGTCCTTCTGGTCCACGCGGATCATCGGCTGGTTCGTGGGGATCGGGATGACGCCCAGGCCGTAGATCTTCTGGAACTCCGACTCCTCCGTCTTGGCGGTGCCGGTCATGCCCGAGAGCTTGCGGTACATGCGGAAGAAGTTCTGGAGCGTGATCGTCGCGAGGGTCTGGTACTCCTCCTTGATCTGCACGCCCTCCTTCGCCTCGAGCGCCTGGTGCAGGCCCTCGTTGTAGCGGCGGCCGTCGAGCGTACGACCGGTGTGCTCGTCGACGATCAGCACGTTGCCGTCCATCACGACGTAGTCCTTGTCGCGCTTGAACAGCTCCTTGGCCTTGATCGCGTTGTTGAGGTAGGAGATCAGCGGCGTGTTCTCCGACTCGTACAGGTTGTCGATGCCGAGGCGGTCCTCGACCACCGAGATGCCTTCCTCGATGATCGCGACGGTGCGCTTCTTCTCGTCGACCTCGTAGTGCCTGTCGCGCTGCAGCCGCTTCACGAGCCGGGCGAACTCCGGGTACCACTTGATGGTGTCTTCGGCCGGGCCGGAGATGATCAACGGGGTCCGGGCCTCGTCGACGAGGATCGAGTCCACCTCGTCGACGATGGCGAAGTAGTGGCCCCTCTGGACGCAGTCCTCCATCGAGAGCGCCATGTTGTCGCGCAGATAGTCGAAGCCGAACTCGTTGTTCGTGCCGTACGTGACGTCGGCCGCGTAGGCCACGCGCCGCGCCGGCGGGTCCATGTGGGCGAGGATCGCGCCGACATCCATGCCCAGGAAGTGGTGGATACGACCCATCTGCTCCGACTGGAACTGCGCCAGGTAGTCGTTGACGGTGACGATGTGGACGCCCTTGCCGGTGAGCGCGTTGAGGTAGGACGGGAGAACGCCCACGAGGGTCTTGCCCTCGCCGGTCTTCATCTCCGCGATGTTGCACCAGTGCAGTGCCGCGCCGCCCATAATCTGTACGTCGAAGTGGCGCTTGTCCAGCACACGGGTCGACGCCTCGCGCACCGTGGCGAACGCCTCCGGCATCAACGAGTCGAGCGACTCGCCGTTGTCGTGACGCTGCCGGAGATCGGTCGTCTGGCCGCGTAGGTCCTCATCGGACATGGACGTGTAGTCGTCCTCGATGGAGTTGACCTGGCGAGCTACCGCCTGAAGCTTCTTGAGCTGACGGCCCTCGCCGATGTGCAGCATCCTGTCGAGCAAATCCACCCGAAGTCCCACTTCCTCCCCGAGGTGCCGGGGTCCTCGTACATGGTAGTGGCGACCGGAGCGCGTCCGGACGAACCCGGACGCGGCTCTCATCGATCAGACGGTGGCCTCCACTTCAAGGTGGATCACGCCGTAGTCGTACGCCTTGCGCCGGTAGACGACGCTCGGCTGGCTCGACTCCGCATCGAGGTACAGGAAGAAGTCGTGGCCGACGAGCTCCATCTCGTCGAGTGCCTGGGCGAGGGTGAGGGGCAGAGAGGTGAAGTTCTTCTCCCGTACGACCAGTGGCCCGTCGCCATGTACTTCGATGCCTGCGACGGTACGAACGTCGGTGTCCTCGATCGTCGCCTCGACCGGTGTCGGTTCGAGCGCCTTGACCGACGTGCCTCCGCGGAGGCCACGATGCACCTTGCGCCGGTCGGAGGCTCGAAGAAGCTGAGTCTTCAGCCGGTCGAGCGCGTGCTCGAAGGCCACCATCTTGTCGTCCGCGGCTGCCTCCGCTCGAACCACAGGTCCCTTACCGTTCAGCGTGATCTCCACGCGGACCGCTTGCTCAGGCTGCCGCTTGGCCTCGGAACAGGTGACCATGACCTCGGCTCTGATGATGCGCTCTTTGAGCTTCTCCAGGCTGTTCAGCTTCTCGCTGACGTGATCCCGGAACGCATCGGTGAGCTGGCAATGACGCGATGCAACGACGACATCCATGGTTCCTCCCCTATCTGGCGCCCGCTGAGCGAGCCCCGATGACGAGACACGAATGGCACCCCCTGGGCCGCGTCGGGAAGACCCCGAGACGTACCGGCGGTGCCATAAATCGAGGCTAGTACGGAACCAGCGTCCGAACCAGGATCGCGAGCGATTCGAAGAAAGTCCTCAGGCGATCCACAGCCGCGGGGAGCGAACTCGATGCGACAAGTCGTTACACGAAGGGCCCATCGTGTGACACGGCCGTAACAGTGGACGCGTCACCCCGTAACCAGTTCACCCGAAGATTCGGGACATGACACTTCTCGAGATCTCCGGTGGCGACACTGCCTGGGTCCTCGCCAGCGCTGCCCTAGTGCTGCTGATGACGCCCGGTCTCGCCATGTTCTACGGCGGCATGGTCCGCGCCAACAGCACGCTCAACATGATCATGATGAGCTTCGTCACGATGGGCACGGTCGGAGTCCTCTGGGCCCTGTACGGCTACGGAATGGCCTTCGGGAACTCTGTAGGCGGCGCCGGCATCATCGGCAACCCGATCCCGCTGCTCGGCCTCCACGGTGCGATGGGGGCCGCGACAGCCGGGACGATCCCGGCGATGGCATTCGTCGCATTCCAGGCCGGCTTCGCCATCATCGCCGTCGCCCTGGTCTCCGGCGCGGTGGCCGATCGCATGACGTTCCCGTCGTGGATCCTCTTCACCATCCTGTGGGCGACGCTGGTCTACTTCCCGGCCGCCCACTGGGTCTTCGCCTTCGACGGCTTCGCCGCCGACAAGGGCGGCTGGATCGCCAACAAGATCGGCGTGATCGACTTCGCAGGTGGCACGGCGATTCACATCAACGCCGGTATCGCTGCGCTGATGATGGCGATCGTCCTCAAGCCGCGCATCGGCTTCGGATCCAAGCCCATGCGCCCGCACAACATGACCCTCGTCATGCTCGGCGCCGGCATCCTGTGGTTCGGCTGGTTCGGCTTCAACGCCGGCTCCGCGCTCGGTGCCAACGGCACCGCGTCCCACGCGTGGGTCACGACCCTGGTCGCCACGTCCGCAGCCATGCTCGCGTGGCTCGCCACAGAGCGCATCCGCGACGGCCACTTCACCTCCCTGGGTGCAGCCTCGGGCGTCGTGGCGGGACTGGTCGCGATCACGCCGGCTTGTGCGGCGGTGACCCCCATCGGCGCGATCGTCGTCGGTGTCGCCGCGGGCATCCTGTGCGCCCTCGCAGTCGGACTGAAGTTCAAGTTCGGCTACGACGACTCGCTCGACGTCGTGGGCGTCCACCTGGTTGGTGGCCTCACGGGAACTCTGCTCATCGGCTTGCTGGCCAGCGACAAGGCTCCTAACGCCATCAACGGCCTGTTCTACGGCGGCGGGTTCACCCAGCTCGGCAAGCAGGCCATCGGGGCGTTCTCGGTGCTCATCTACTCCGCAATTGTGACGCTGCTCATCGGCTTGTTCC
>DAIPZP010000121.1:0-5956 GCA_036782155.1 Propionibacteriaceae bacterium | reverse complement strand
GTACACGCCGGTGCGGTCGTGGCGTCTTGCCTCGTACGCGGCGAGTCCCGCCGGCAGCACGCGACCCTCTGCGATCAGCTCCTGGATGGCGGCGACGTTGATGTTCGACCAGATGCTGCCTGGGCGCCGCGGCGTGAAGCGTTGGAGCGTGTAGTCCTCGTCGAGCCGCCTCGCCTGAGAGTCGATCCAGCCGAAGGACAGCGCTTCCCGTACAGCGCGGGGCCAGTCCAGCTTGGGTTCCGGTACGTGCTTCTTGGCCAAAGCCACCCAGAGCCCGTCGGACGTCGCGTGGTGCTCGGTCAACCAGGCCCGGAAGTCGTCGCCGTCCTCGAACAGGACCGCTGACCGTTCAGGCGTACCCACGTCGTGCATCCCCAGATGGTTGCATGCTTGCCTCCGCGAGCGAAGCACGATGAGGTGGTGACATGAGCGACGACTGGGGACCGCACGTCGCGAGCGCAGGCGCCGCGACGGTCGTCGTGGATGTGCCCGTCGGCACGCCGATGACCGGGTACGCGGCACGTCTGGAGCCCAGCACCGGGGTCCACGATCCGTTGACCGTACGTGCTCTCGTCATCGACGACATCGGGATCGTGGTTGTCGACTGCTGTGCGCTGCGCAAGACGACGTGCAGCGAGCTCGGCGCCACGCGTCCGGCTGGGCTCCTCGACGTCGTCATCGCGGTCACCCACACGCACTCCGGACCGTGCCTCACCCCGGGCGGGCTCGGGAGCTTCGCGCCCGATGTCCTGCATGCAGTCGAGAAGGCGTTCGTCGAGGCGCTCACCACCGCCCGCCACCGGCGGATCCCGGTCACCGTGCGGTACGGGGAGCGCCGTGCCGTCGGTGTGGGACGGAACCGCCGTCACGACGACGTCGAGATCGACCCTCCCGTACAGGTCGTGTCGTTCGACGGAGCCGCCGGTACGGTCGCCACGCTCGTCACGTACCCGATGCATCCCGTCGTCCTCAGCGCGGCGAACACGCTCATCTCGGCCGACTACGTCGGCCCGCTCCGCGACATGGTCGAGTCGGCGCTTCCCGGGTCGATCTGCCTGTTCGCGCAGGGTTGCGCCGGTGACGTCAACGACGACCGGCACTCGGCCGAGGGCGACTTCAGCACTGCGCCGACGCCCGGTCGCGACTTCGCGGCGGCGTCAGCGAAGGGTCAGATCGTCGCCGCCGCGGCGCTCGATGCGCTCCGGCACGCCACCACCCTCGCCCCAGCACGTACCACCATGACCACGAGGACCGTTCCGCTCGACGTCACGGCTCTCGACCCGGCGGAGGTGGCTACCGATCGCGAGGAGTGGGTGCGACTCGCAGCCAGCCTTCCGCCCGAGCGCAGCGCGCTGTACGAGGCGTGGGCGGCGTGGGCGGACCACTGGTTGGAGCAGCGGCCCACTCCCAGTCGATGGCTCGGACGTGTCGGGCTGATCACCATGGGTCCCCTGCGCATCGCGACCCTACCCGGCGAGCCGTTCCTCGCGGTCGCGGATCGCGTTCGTGGTGGCCTCGGCGAGCACACGATCGTGCTCGGCTACTGCGACGGCGTCTCGGGCTACCTGCCGACGGCCGACGAGTACGAGTTCGGCGGCTACGAGGTCTGCGACGCGCATCGCTACTACGGCATGCCCGGTCCGTACGCGCAGGGCAGCGCCGAACGACTGGCCGACGCGGCGATCTCACTCGGCGAGAACTGACGCGCCCATTGTCGCCGACCCGGCGGGTCCTGGGCCCGTTCGTGAAGCTCGACAGGTAGCCTCCGTGGTCCCATGCGACTTCCCCACGACCGATCCGGCACGCCATGGTGAAGGTCGCCACGGCCCAGGAGTCGATCTCTCCGGCCTACCCCGGACGCGCACCCTGGGGCACCGCGTCGGCGTTGCGCGCATGGCAGCAGGAAGCGCTCGACGCGTACCTGTCCACCGAGCAGCAGGACTTCCTCGCCGTGGCGACACCGGGCGCCGGCAAGACCACGTTTGCGCTTCGGGTCGCCTCCGAGCTGATCGCTCGGCGCACGATCGAGCGGATCCTCGTCGTGACACCCACCGAGCACCTCAAGGTCCAGTGGGCCGACGCGGCCGCACGCGTTGGCATCCACCTCGACCCGGGTGTCGGGAACATCCGCAAGGCGCGCTCGCGGCAGTTCGACGGGATCGTCACCACGTACGCGGGCGTGGCGATGAACACGTACGGGATCGAAGCTCGGTGCCGGAACTCGAAGACGCTCGTCATCCTCGACGAGGTGCACCACGCGGGCGACTCGCTGAGCTGGGGAGACGCCGTACGGAGCGCGTTCGAGCCCGCCACGCGCCGCCTGCTGCTGACAGGCACGCCGTTCCGGTCCGACGTCAACCCCATCCCGTACGTCACCTACGAGCCCGGCCCTGACGGGATCCCGCGCAGCAAGCCTGACTACACGTACGGCTACGCGGAGGCGCTCCGCGACCACGTCGTCCGGCCGGTCGTGTTCATGGCGTACGGCGGCCCGATGCGGTGGCGCACCAAGGCCGGCGACGAGATCGCCGCGTCGCTCAACGACCCGCTGACCGCCGACGTGACCGCACAGGCGTGGCGTACGGCGCTCGATCCGGCCGGGGAGTGGATCAGCTCTGTGCTGCGCTCGGCGAACCTCAGGCTGGACGAGGTGCGACGGCACCTGCCCGACGCCGCTGGCCTGGTCATCGCGACGAACCAGAACCAGGCCAGGGCGTACGCGCGCGTGCTGGCCCAGTTGACCGGCGACAAGCCGACGCTCGTCCTCAGCGACGACGCTGGCTCGAGCAGGCGCATCGAGGACTTCCGGGACGGCGAGGCCAGGTGGTTGGTCGCGGTCCGGATGGTCTCCGAAGGAGTCGACGTGCCGCGACTGGCGGTGGGCGTGTACGCGACAGCGACCGCCACTCCCCTGTTCTTCGCCCAGGCGGTCGGTCGCTTCGTCCGGGCGCGGCGGCGCGGCGAGCTGGCCACCGTGTTCCTGCCGACCGTGCCCACGCTTCTGGCCCATGCTGCGATGCTCGAGCGGGAGCGTGACCACGTGCTGGGCAGACCACCCTCCTCCGACGATCTTTGGTCGCCGGAGGAGAACCTGCTCGCCGAGGCGAACAGGGAACAGGGAACCCTCGACGCCGACGAGGACCAGTACAAGGCGCTGGAATCAGAAGCAGTCTTCGATCATGTGATGTTCGACTCGCAGGCGTACGGGATGCACGCCGCGCCGATGTCTGCCGACGAGCAGGACTACCTCGGGCTGCCGGGTCTGCTGGAGCCGGACCAGGTCTCCCGCCTGCTCAGTGAGCGGCAGCGGCGCCAGATCGCGCGCCGGGACCGGCTCGATCGTGGGCCGGCGCCCCGCGAGCAGAGCCTCGCTCGAGCCTTGGAGACACGCCGCAAGGAGCTCAACAGCCTTGTCGCCCAGTACGCACGGGTTCTCGGCGTGCCCCATTCACACATCCACGCCGACCTCCGTCGGCGCTGCGGTGGACCCTCACTGGCTGCCGCCACGACCGACCAGGTCGAGGCGAGGATCGACGAGCTCCGCAAGCGGTTCTGACTACACAGCTCCCACGAGGGCGGCCAGCTGAGAACGGTGGGCGGGGTCGTTCCAGCGGTTCGACACGCGGCGCCAGGAGCGGAACGCAGACAGCGCAACGAGCGCCGCGGCTACCACAGTGAGCCATGGCACGAGCGTGGCCATGACTGCGACGGCGAGACCAGCGGTGGCGCTGGTGAGCATGATCCGCAGCACGTACCCCAGGCCGACGATCGGCGGGACGAGCGGGTCCCCGCGGCCGGTGAGGCGGGTGCGGTGCGGCTTCTCCACCGAGTAGCGCACCGACAGGCCTGTCGCAATGACCGACGACACGACGAGGCCTGCGGCGTACGGCGGGAGCGCCGACCAGGGCATCCCCGACATGGCGATCGCGAGAACCATGAGCAGGGCGCCGAGCCCGACCGAGGCAGCGAGTTGTATGAAGACGATGTGGCGGAGCAACAGCTTCCACGCGCGGGGCTGTGCGAGCAGCAGCGTCACGGCGCCACCGAGGACGCCGAAGACGTTGACGCCCCACCCCAGCGCAATCGCCAGCGGGACGACCATGGTCACCGAGCCGAGCATCGAGCTGGGATCGCTTCCCGAGTAACGGATCCACACGAACAGCATCGGCATGGCGAGCGCGATCATCATGATGATCGGTCGGCGGACCTCACGGGTCCGTGCCAGGGTCGTGACGAGCATCGTGAACAGCGCCCACGAGGGATGGATGGGAATCTTCACCGATCCGCTCCGTTGGCGTACGCGCTCGATGGCGGCGGGAAGCACGAGGGCCTGGCGGCACACCAGGACGCCCCCGAGAAAGGTCACGGCAGCTGCCACCAGCACGAGGGCAGTCCCGCCGATCACGGAGAGCACTGCACCATCGACACCGGCGTGGATGATCGTGTGCATCCAGTCGGCGAGGCCGAAGATGCTGAGGCCGTGTGCCGGATCGACGATGACGGCGAGCGCGACGACGAGGCTTGCCGCGGCTGCGAGGTACCAGCGAAGGGTGGCGATCCAGCGGCGACGGGTGTACTCGATCGTCCACGCCAGCAGCGCCATGACGAGCATCGCGCACACCCATGTCGCCAGCGACATGGCGATGGCCCCGAGTCGTCCGCGTCCGTCGGGCGTGGAAAGCGACGCGGCCGTGACCAGCATCAGCAATGGCGAGACGCCGACCGGCGACAGCACGGAGTTCCAGATGCCGTCGAAGTACCGGTACAGACGGCTGGGCCGGATACCTGCGAGGTCGAGATCAGGGAACTGCGCCTGCGCGGCGGCCCCGCTGATCGGTGAGAAGAGAACGCCGGCAAGGACGGTCCCGAGCGCTGCTGCAAAGCTCACGGCCCTGTCGCCCAGCAGGTAGCGGTAGATGGGCGACGAGGGGTCAGCGTGCTGCGCGAGCCTCGTGACGATGTCCCCGGCCATCGCCGCGACAACGACAAGGCAGCCCGCGA
The DNA here is from genome assembly GCA_036782155.1 of Propionibacteriaceae bacterium. Taxonomy (GTDB): domain Bacteria; phylum Actinomycetota; class Actinomycetes; order Propionibacteriales; family Propionibacteriaceae; genus Fen-668. Next base: position 955 of record DAIPZP010000121.1, on the reverse strand, counting down.
TGACCGCCGCAATGCGCGTCCTGAGGCGAGCCCGCGGAGTCCGGACCTGTCCGCGGAGCTTCGATAGACGGATCGTCGCGGTCAGACCGCTCGCGATCTCGCCGTACAGCCCTGTCACGCCACCGCTTCGACGGGTACGGACTGGAGCAGGTCGGCGTACCGGCGTTCGCCTTCCGCGCCGCTGAAGTCTCTCGCCGGCGCCTGCGCCGCTAGACGACCCTTGATGAGTACGGCGATGTCGTCGCTGGCAGTTGTCAAAAGGTGCTGCAAATGTGTGGAGACGACGACCGCCATCCCGGCCCGAGCAGCCTCGCGGATGGCCGACACCGTCACATCGACGCCGGTCGGATCCACACCGTCGAACGGCTCGTCCAGGACCAGCACGTCGCGTGCTGTCAGTACCGCCAGCAGCACCGACAACCGGCGCTGCATGCCGTGCGAGAACGTACCTGTCGGCCGGTCTCGTACCGCCGACAGGCCGAACCGCTCGATGAGCTCGTCCGCGACGGCGCGGCCGCCGCGGGTCCCGCGCAGAGACGTCACGAGGTCGACGTGCTCCGCGGGGGTGGCCTGTGTGATGAGGCCACCGATATCGGGGCAATAGCCGACAAGCGCTCTGGCGGCCTCCGAACCTTCGGGCGTGCTCATGTCGAAACCTGCGACCGTCAGGCGGCCGGAGCTGTGCGGGTTGACGCCGCCGATCGCACGGAGCGTCGACGACTTTCCGGCGCCGTTGCCGCCGAGCATGCCGAGCACGCGGCCTTCCGGTACCTGCAGCGTGAGCCTGTCCACGGCTACCACGTCCCCGTACCGGATGGACACCTCTTCGAGGTCGACACCAGTCACGGCCCGTACGCTACGGACCCGCGCCGTTCAGCGTTGCAAGCCTGGGAAGACCCTCATGTCACTCCGGCTGGAGATCGAACTTCCCCTCGTCGGCGATGCGGGCGTTGAG
>DAIPZP010000120.1:0-5991 GCA_036782155.1 Propionibacteriaceae bacterium | reverse complement strand
CTGCTCAAGGGCATCTCCGCGGCGGCCGAGGGCACCGGCTACGAGCTGCTCGCCTACTCCGGCAACCATGAGCACAACCATGTCGGCTGGGAGCGACGGTCTCTGTCGCGCCTGGCCGGCACCCTGATCGATGGTGCGGTGATCGTTGCTCCCACCGCAACGGTCACCACCGCGACGATCCCGGTCGTGGCGATCGATCCCCACACCGGGAGCACCGGGCCCAGCACGATCGAGGCCGACAACGTCGGTGGCGCCCGTGCGGCGACCCAGCACCTGATCGACCTCGGGCATCGGCGGATCGCGCACGTGAGAGGCCGCACCGACCTGGTGTCGGCACGGCAGCGCGAACAGGGCTACCGCGAAGCGCTGGCTGCGGCAGGAATTGAGTTCGACCCTGCACTCGTGCGCGTCGGTGGCTATCGCGCGTCGGAGACCAGCGACGCCGCGAGGGCGCTGCTTCGGCTGCCCAACTGCCCCACCGCGATCTTTGCGGCCAACGATCTGTCCGCGATCCGCGTGATGGAGATAGCAGCTGAGTTGGGGCTGCGGGTTCCCGACGACCTGTCGGTCGTGGGGTTCGACAACGTGCCTGAGGCGGCAAACGCAGTTCCTCCGCTGACGACCCTGGCTCAACCGCTGCAGCAGATGGGCGCTGAAGCGGTTCGATTGCTGCTGGCTCTGCTCGGTGGGGACGCCAATGAGGAGCACATACGCTTTCCCGCCAGCCTGGTCACGAGAGCAAGTACGGCGCCACCCCGCGCTCAGGGCTGACCTCTCCGTCCCCTTCGACCACAACGGGCGTTGCACGCAGGGCAGGGTCGTCGAGGCGGTACGCGCGTACAGGTCCTGGTTTCTCGGAGAGCGCGGTCTCGAACCGTACGGTGACCCAGCCGTGGCCGCTCCCCCACACCCAGCCGGCGCCCCACGTGTCATGGGTGACGTCCTCGCCGGGCTGGTACCCGATCGACGCGTGCCGTACGGTCGGCGCGACCGTGTCGATCTGCAGCTCGTCCGGGCTCGACGAGGCCACCTCGAACAACGCCTCCTGGGCGGCTGCCGTGAAGCCGGAGACGCCGACACCGATGAGCCGTACGCCTTGGGCGACCTGCGCCGACGCCCCGCGGAGCAGCTGTCGGGCGGATTCGGCGATGACGTCCGCCGCATCAACTGCGCCGAGCAGCGTGCGTGAGCGGGTATGAGTGGTGAAGTCGCCGAGCTTGATCTTCACCGTGACCGTTCTCGCGAACAGGCCCGCCTTGTTGAGCCGCCCGGCGACGGCGGCGGCATCCCGGGCGACCTTCGCCTCCAGAACGCCCATGTCGGCGATGTCGGCGTCGAACGTGTCCTCCACCGAGATCGACTTCACCTCGCGTTCGGGGCTGACGGGTCGGTCGTCGTCGGCGACGGATAGCCGCGCCAGCTCGGTGGCCCACGCCTGTCCGACCTCGCGCCGCAGCTCGTTGGCCGAAGCCCGGCGCAGATCGGCGACCGTCTGGATGCCGAGCCGGTCGAGCTTCTCGGCGGTCACCGGCCCCACGCCAGGGATCGCACGTACAGCCAGCGGCGCGATGCGTTCGACCTCGGTGCCGGGCTCGACGAGGTACACACCGTCGGGTTTGGCCAGCTCCGAAGCCAGCTTGGCCATGAACTTCGAGCTACCCAGCCCCACCGAAGCCGTCAGCCCGGTCGCCCGAGTGACCCTCGCCCGCACCTCGGCAGCCACCCCCAGCAAGGCGGCACTGTCGCTCACATCGAGATCACCCGCCGCCAGATCGACGTACGCCTCGTCAAGACTCAGCGGCTCGACCAGTGGCGATAGCTCCGCGAGGATGCCCATGACGACGCGGGATGCCGTCCGGTACGCACCGAACCGCCCGGACAGGAACGCCGCGCGGGGACACAGCCGGCGCGCCTCGTGCATCGGCATCGCCGAACCGACGCCGAAGACCCGCGCCTCGTACGACGCGGTCGACACCACGCCACGACCGCCGAGCCCCCCGACGATGACGGGCTTGCCACGCAGTGAAGGCTTGTCGCGCTGCTCGACCGACGCGAAGAACGCGTCGAGGTCGAGGTGAAGGATCGAGGCGGTCTGCCTCATCGTCAGTCCAGTGGCAACGAGGGAGCGATGCGGGTGTACTCGACAAAGTCGAACTCCTCGCGCGGCGTGCGGGACGTCTCACGCCACTCGGTCGGGTCGATCTCGGGAAACAGCACGTCGCCCTCGGGCTCGTCGTGCACCTCGGTGACGTCGAGGTCGGTGAGGTGGTCCCAGAACAACCGGTAGATCTCTCCGCCCCCAGTGACCCACCACCGACGGTCGGGGTAGTCGTGGAGCGCTTCGAGGGCCTCATCGACCGAGTGGACGATCCGTACGCGGTCGTCGGTGTACGCGTGGTCGCGGGTCACGACGAGCGTCACCCGGCCGGGTAGAGGGAAGCCGATGCTCTCGTGGGTGCGGCGGCCGGAGATGAGGACGCCGCCCATGGTGACCTTCTTGAACCTCGCCGAATCCTCGGGCAGGTTCCAGGCCATGCCGTTGTCGCGGCCGATGACGCGATTGCGCGCAAAGGCGGCAATCGCGGTGAGCGTGCGCTGGGTCACGGTGTCGCTCCTTGTCAGACCGCGATCGGTGCCTTGATCCCGGGGAGGGGATCGTAACCGTCGACGCGGATGTCATCGAGGGTGAACGCGTCGATCGCGGTCACGTCGGGGTTCAGCCACAGGGTCGGCAGGGGCCGCGGCTCTCGGGTGAGCTGCTTCTTCGCCTGCTGGATGTGGTTGAGGTACAAGTGGGTGTCGCCGAGTGTGTGGACGAAGTCGCCGACTTCCAGCCCGGTGACGTGGGCGACCAGGTGGGTCAGCAGCGCGTACGAGGCGATGTTGAACGGGACGCCCAGGAAGATGTCCGCCGACCGCTGGTACAGCTGGCAGCTCAGGCGGCCGTCGGCCACGTAGAACTGGAAGAACGCGTGGCAGGGCGGCAGCGCCATCTTGTCGAGCTCGCCCACGTTCCAGGCGCTGACGATGTGGCGCCGCGACGAGGGGTTGCTGCGGATCTGCTCGATCACCTGGGAGATCTGGTCGACGTGACGGCCGTCGGGCGTCGGCCACGAGCGCCACTGCGATCCGTACACGGGCCCCAGGTCGCCGTTCTCGTCGGCCCACTCGTCCCAGATCGTGATGCCGTTCTCGCGGAGCCAGGCGACGTTGGTGTCGCCGCGCAGGAACCACAGCAGCTCACCGAAGACGCTCCGTACGTGGATCCGCTTCGTCGTGAGCATCGGGAAACCCTGGCTCAGGTCGAAGCGCATCTGATGGCCGAACACCGAGAGCGTGCCCGTGCCCGTACGGTCGTCGCGCTTCACCCCCTCGGCCAGTACACGCTCCAGCAGATCGAGGTATACCTTCACGACTGCTCCTCCAACCTCGCCAGCAGCGGCAGCATGGCCCGTACGGCCTGGCCGCGATGGCTGACCGCGTCCTTCTCGGACGGCGTCAGCTCGGCGTTCGTCACGTCGTGGCCGTCGGTGATGAAGATCGGGTCGTAGCCGAAACCATTGCTCCCGTGCGGCGCGTCGATGACGACGCCTTCCATGGTGCGACGCAGCACCTCCTCGGTGCCGTCAGGTCGTACGAGTGCCATCGCGCACACGAACCGGCCCCGTCGGCGCCCCAGCTCCACGTCGCTGATCTGGCGCAGCAGGAGCTCGAGGTTCTCGGTGTCGCTCGATCCCGGTCCGGCCCATCGCGCCGACCGCACCCCGGGCATCTTGTTGAGCACGTCGACTTCGATGCCCGAGTCGTCGGCAAGCGTCGGCAGGCCCGTGACAGCAACCCCCGCGCGCGCCTTGATGAGCGCGTTCGCCTCGAACGTGTTGCCGTTCTCGGCCGGCTCCTCGTACGACGCCACATCGCTCAAACCGACCACGTGCACCGACAACCCCGCCTGCGCGACGAGACGTCGCAGCTCGAGGACCTTCTTGTCGTTGCCCGACGCGATCAGCAGCTTCATCCGCGCAGCGCTTCCTGCTGCACCCGCGTGAGCGCTGCGCAGCCTGCGAGCCCCAGGTCGAGCAGCCTGTCGAGCTGCTGGCGGCTGAACGGCTCCGCCTCGGCGGTGCCCTGGACCTCGATCAGCCGACCGTCACCCGTGGCCACGATGTTGAGGTCGACATCGGCCGCGGAGTCCTCCACGTACGCGAGGTCGAGCATCTCCTTGCCGCCCACGATCCCGACGCTCACCGCGGCGAGGGAGCCCTTGAGCGGTTCGCGGATGAGCAGCTTGCGCTCCCGGAGCCAGCTCACGGCATCGGCCAGCGCGACGTACGCGCCGGTGATCGAGGCCGTACGCGTGCCGCCGTCGGCCTGCAGCACGTCGCAGTCGAGCTGGATCGTGTTCTCGCCGAGCGCTGTGTAGTCGATGATCCCTCGAAGCGATCGCCCCACGAGGCGCGAGATCTCGTGGGTGCGGCCGCCGATGCGGCCCTTGACCGACTCACGGTCAGAGCGAGTATGCGTGGCGCGCGGCAACATGGCGTACTCGGCGGTCACCCAGCCCAGCCCGCTCCCCTTGCGCCAGCGCGGCACACCCTCGGACACGCTCGCCGCGACCAGGACCCGGGTCTTGCCGTACTCGACGAGGACCGATCCTTCCGCGTGGTCGAGCCAGTGGCGTGTGATCCGTACATCCCGGAGCTGGTCGGCCTCGCGGCCGTCGATTCTTGCCATGAGGGGACCCTATCTGGGGAAACTGACAAGTCCGAGATCGTCGGACACGAGCTCCGGCAGCGGCTCGACGTCGGCGACGAAGTCGCCCATCAGCCGACGGCCGATGCCGGCGAACTTCTCCGGGTTGCCCGTCGTGAGGAACCGGCGGTAGCCGTCCCGCGGCAAGGGCTGCAGCAGGTCGCGCCGCGTCAGCGAGGAGAACGTGGACTTGCCGCACTCCTCCGCGCTGGAGACGAGGGTGACGTCGTCGCCGAGCACGTACGAGATGACGCCGGTCAGAAGCGGATAGTGGGTGCAGCCGAGGATCAACGTGTCGGCGCCCGCCTCCTGGATCGGCGCCAGGTACTCCTCGGCCACGGCCAGCAGCTCGGATCCGCCCGTGACGCCGGCCTCGACGAAGTCGACGAACTTCGGGCAGGCCGAGGTCGTCAGCTTGATCTGGGGCGCTGCGGCGAAGGCGTCGTCGTACGAGCGCGAGGTCGCGGTCGCCTGCGTACAGATCACGCCCACCCTGCCGGTCTTGGTCGCCGCGACGGCCCGCCGGGCAGCCGGCAGGATGACCTCGGTGACGGGGATGGAGTAGCGCTCGCGCGCATCCCTCAGCACCGCCGCCGACGCGCTGTTGCACGCGATGACAAGCGACTTCACGCCCAGGTCGACGAGGTGGTCGAGGCACTGCAGCGCGTAGCTGCGGACCTCGGCGATCCGTTTGGTCCCGTACGGCGCTCGCGCGGTGTCGCCCAGGTAGATGATGTCCTCGCCCGGCAGCTGGTCGAAGATCGACCGGGCCACCGTGAGCCCCCCGAAGCCCGAGTCGAAGATTCCGATGGGCGCGTCGCGGTTGGCAGAGGTCACCACCTCATCGTACGAGTTCCGCGTGCGGACGGCCCTTTCGCTGGCCGCGACCCCTTTCCGCGTTTCACGAGCCTGACTAGCGTGAGGGGTGAGGAGGAATGACATGTCCCAGTGGCAGAACCCGCCCCATCCAGGATTCAGCGTCGACCCGACCGTGGCGCCCAAGCTCCGGCCGTCCACCTCCGACCGCGACTACGCCGATACGAGTCTGCGGTTGGCGCACGTCGACGGTCGACTCACGGAGACCGAACTCGCGGAAAGGGTCGAGCGTGCGGACTCGGCCACGTCTCTCGGCGAGCTCAACGACCTGATCGCCGATGTCACGCTCCCGTCTGCGGTCGGCCCGGACTCGCGGCTGCTCCCGGTCGAGTCGTCGCCGCCGCCGATCGTGGGATCGCTGGCCCC
>DAIPZP010000119.1:0-6049 GCA_036782155.1 Propionibacteriaceae bacterium | reverse complement strand
GGCCTCAGCTTCGACCTGCTCGCGGGCGAGACGATGGCGATCGTGGGCGAGTCCGGATCCGGGAAGTCGGTGACGAGCCTGGCGATCATGGGCCTGCACCCACGCAACGCCCGGATCGCCGGGTCGATCACGCTGCACGGACGGGAGCTGATCGGCCTCAGCGACGCGGAGATGTCCTCCATCCGCGGCGAGGACCTCGCGATGATCTTCCAGGACCCGCTGAGCGCGCTCACGCCCGTCTACACGATCGGCGACCAGATCGTCGAGGCGATCCAGACCCACCACGACGTGGGACGTACGCAGGCGTGGAAACGGGCCGTCGAGCTCCTGGACCTGGTCGGCATCCCGAACCCACAGCTCCGGGTGAAGTCGTTCCCGCACGAGTTCTCCGGCGGCATGCGGCAGCGGGCGATGATCGCCCAGGCGATCGCGAACGACCCCGACGTGATCATCGCCGACGAACCGACGACGGCCCTCGACGTGACGATCCAGGCCCAGGTCCTCGAGGTGCTGAAGAAGGCCCAGCTCGAGACCGGCGCGGCGGTCATCATGATCACCCACGACCTCGGCGTGGTGGCAGGGATGTCCGACCGGGTCACCGTGATGTACGCGGGACGCCCCGTCGAGCAGGGCAGCGTCGACGACATCTTCTACAGCCCGCGGATGCCGTACACGATCGGCCTCCTCGGCGCCGTACCGCGCCTCGACGCGACGAACTCCGAGCCGCTGGCCACGCTGCAGGGCAATCCGCCGACGGTCGTCGACCTTCCACCCGGTTGCCCGTTCGTCCCGCGCTGCCCCCTCGCTCACGCCGGCTGCCGCGAGCGGGAACCGGAGCTCGCCCCCGTAGGCCCCGGGCACACGGCTGCCTGCTGGGAGAGCGACCGGATCCGTACGGAGAAGCTGACCAGCAAGGACATCTTCCCTGCGCCCGTCATCGAGCAGACCGTCTTCGAGTCGATACCGCGCGACGAGCGCGACACTGTCCTGAGCCTGGCCGGCATGAAGAAGCACTACCCGCTGATGAAGGGTGCGGTGCTGCGCCGGCGCGTGGGAACCGTGTACGCGGTCGACGGGATCGACCTCGAGCTGCGGCGCGGTGAGACGCTCGGGCTGGTCGGCGAGTCGGGCTGCGGCAAGTCGACGACCCTGCTCGAGATCCTCAACCTCCACTCCCCTACCGACGGCAAGATCGTCGTCTTCGGCAAGGACACCTCGACGCTCAACCGTGGCGAGAAGAAGACGATGCGCCGCAACCTGCAGGTCGTGTTCCAGGACCCCATGGCCTCCCTGGACCCTCGGATGCCGATCTTCGACATCATCGCGGAACCGCTGGGCGTGCACGGCTGGTCCAAGGCCACGATCGAGACCAGGGTGATGGAGCTCCTGAAGACCGTGGGCCTGGAGGAGAGCCACGCCAACCGCTACCCGCAGCACTTCTCCGGTGGCCAGCGGCAGCGCATCGGCATCGCCAGGGCGCTCGCTCTCGAGCCCGAGCTGATCGTGCTGGACGAGCCGGTGTCGGCGCTCGACGTGTCGATCCAGGCTGGGATCATCAACCTGCTGGAGGAGCTCAAGCAGCGCCTCACCCTGTCGTACCTGTTCGTGGCGCACGATCTCGCCGTGATCCGGCACATCGCCGACCGCGTGGCCGTGATGTACCTGGGCAAGATCGTCGAGATCGGCACGGTGGCAGAGGTCTACAACCGCCCGAGCCATCCGTACACCCAAGCGCTGCTCTCCGCGATCCCGATCCCGGACCCTCAGACCGAGCGGACCCGGACGCGCATCCTGCTGCACGGTGACCTTCCCAGCCCGGCCAACCCGCCCTCCGGCTGCAAGTTCCGCACCCGCTGCCCGATCTTCGAGCAGCTCACGCCCGAACAGCGCACGCCATGCCTCGAGACCATGCCGCAGCTTGATCCGGCCCCCGCGGGCGATGTCGTGGGGCTCCAGGAGGCGCTGAGCCTTGGTGTCTCGAGACGGGACCCGGGCGACACGCGCGTCGATCACCTTGTCGCCTGCTACTACGCGAGGCCCACAAAGGTGCTCTGACAAGGGGATATCTGCGTTGGTCTCTCACATTGTTAGCAAAAGGTGACCAGAGTCGTTGCACCATCCCCAGAAGGCGGAACTAGGGTTTGAGATGTACTCAGGGTCACGGCTGTTAGCGCCGTGAACCCGCACCCTCCTGGAGGAAGAGTGAAGCTTCGTACCCTGCTGGCTGCACCACTCGCCGCCGCGCTCGCACTGACGCTGACCGCCTGCGGCAGCCAGCCGGGCGCGACAGGCGGAAGTTCGGCGCCGTCACTATCTGCGACATCGCAGCAGATCAATGCCAAATCGCGCGACCAGATCGCTGACGGAGGTGAACTCAAGCTGCCGATCGGTTCGCTCGCCGACAACTGGAACCCCATTAACGTCGACGGGAACCAGGTTGACTTCACCAATGTGCGCCAGCCGATGACGCCCTACTTCTTCGACTTCGCCGCGGACGCCACAGCGACGTTCGACAAGAACTACCTGACCAAGGAGCCGACGGCCACGGTCACGAACGGCAAGCTGACGGTCGAGTTCAACCTCAACCCGAAGGCCATCTGGAACGACGGTACGAAGATCTCGCTGGCCGACTTCCAGGCCACGGCCAAGGCGTGCAACGGCGAGGACCCGACGTTCAACTGCGCGTCGACGGACGGGTACGACCAGATCGACACCATCACGCAGGGGGCGACCGAGAACGACATTCAGGTCAACTTCAAGACGACCTACCCCGACTGGAAGGCCATCTTCTCGCTCGGTCCCGAGCGTGCTGACTCCGTCGCCACCGCCAACGTGTTCAACACCGGCTGGACGACGCTCGCGGGTCATGACGGCTGGTTCTCCGGTCCGTACAAGCTGGGCAGCTATGACCTCACGAACCAGATCATCACGCTGGTCGCGAACGACAAGTGGTGGGGCGACAAGCCGAAGCTCGACCGGGTCATCTTCCGCGTCGTGCCCGACGAGGCCGTGCCCGCCGCGTACGTGAACAACGAGATCGACGCGTTCGACATCGGCATCAACGCCGACGCGCTCGCTCGCGCCCAGGCCGTGACCACCGGAGACATCCGCAAGGCTGCCGGCCCGAACTGGCGCCACATCACGCTGAACCAGGACGCGGGTCTGTTGACGGACAAGACGGTCCGTCAGGCCGTCCTCATGTCGCTGGATCGATCGGCGATCGCGTCGTCTGACCTCGCCGGCCTGAACTACGACGCGCAGATCCTGAACAACCACGTCTTCCTGAACAACCAGGCCCAGTACAAGGACCTGGCGAAGGAGACCGGCCTCGGCTTCGACAAGGAGAAGGCCAAGCAGATGCTCGATACTGCGGGCTGGACGGTCGGCAGTGACGGCTTCCGCGCGAAGGGCGGCAAGACGCTGGAGATCACGTTCACCACGATCACCGGGGTCAAGGTCTCCGAGAACGAGGGCCAGGCGTTCCAGTCGCAGCTGAAGGACGCGGGGATCAAGGTCACGATCACCCCGATCGCGTCGAAGGACTTCGGCACGACGCTCTCGCAGCGCACGTTCCAGGCGATCGCGTTCACGTGGGTGGGCACGCAGTTCCCCTACCCCGCGCTGAGCCAGTTCTTCAACCCGAAGTCCAGCTCGGACTACTCCGGCTACAACAACACCGACGTCAACGCGCTGATCGCGAAGGTCTCGACCGAGATGGATCAGACGAAGCGCGACGACTACGTGCTGCAGGCCGAGAAGCAGATCTGGACCGACGTGCAGATCATCCCGCTCTACCAGCGGCCGGATCAGTGGGCCGTGAAGAGCACGATCGCCAACTACGGCGCGTTCGGGCTGGGCTCTCCGCACTGGGAGAACATCGGCTTGGTAAAGTGAGATTCGCCTAGTCTTGACACGTTCGGAGGGGCTGGTGGGCAACCACCGGCCCCTTCGTCATTCGTATGACGACGAGCATTGTCATGTCCGTTTTCCGCTAGTACGAACCGGCGCGAGGCGTCAGGATGGTCACGTGACCCTGACTCTCGACGACGACCAGCGCTACCGCGTGATGGCCAGCCGTGACCCGCGATTCGACGGATGGTTCGTCGTGGCCGTGCGAACGACCGGCATCTACTGCCGCCCGTCGTGCCCGTCGATCACCCCGAAGCGCGAGAACGTCGAGTTCTTCCGCGGCGCTCCGGCGGCGGTGCACCACGGCTACCGCGCCTGCCGCCGCTGCCGTCCGGATGTGACGCCCGGATCGCCCGAGTGGGACGTACGCGGCGACATCGTCGGACGTGCGATGACGCTCATCGCGGACGGGATCGTGGATCGCAGTGGCGTACCAGGCCTCGCAGAGCGCGTCGGCTTCAGTACGAGGCAGCTCCACCGCATCCTCACCGCCGAGCTGGGCGCGGGCCCGCTCGCGATCGCGCTCGACCAGCGCGTACGCAACGCCCGCACGCTCATCGAGACGACCGACCTCGGCTTCAGCGAGATCGCCTACGCAGCGGGCTTCGGTAGCATCCGGCAGTTCAACGACGCAGTACGGGTCGCGTTCGCGCTCACGCCGACGGAGCTCCGCGGCCGGCGCCGCGCCCCCGCCGGTACGGGCTGGCTGACCGTGACGCTGCCCGCGCGGGAACCGTACTCTCACCACCAGGTGATGCGGTTCCTCGCCGCGCGCGCGATCACGGGTGTCGAGACGGTGAGCGAGGACCGGTACGTGCGGACGCTGCGGCTACCCCACGGACCGGGACTGGTCGACGTCCGGCCGCTCACCGGTCGTGCGGGGCTGGCCGCGTCGTTGCGGCTCACCGACCTGCGAGACCTGGCGCCGTGCGTGAACCGGCTGAGGAGGCTGTACGACCTGGACGCGGATCCGGTCTCGGTCGACGCGGCGTTGGGCGATGATGCGGTGCTCGGGCCACTGGTCCGGGAGCGGCAAGGGCTGCGGGTCCCAGGTACGGTCGACCCGTACGAGACGGCGGTACGCGCCATCATCGGCCAGCAGGTCTCGGTCGCCGCGGCCCGTACGGTCGCCGGCCGACTCGTGGCGGCGGTGGGTCCCGTGGTGGAGGGTCTCGAGGGCATGGCCCGGTTGTTCCCGTCGGCTGGGGAAGTCCTCGCGGCGCCCGACGAGGCGTTCGCGATGCCGGTCTCGCGGCGCGAGACGCTGCGGCGGCTCAGCGAGGCGGTCGTCGCAGGGGACATGTCCCTTGAGCTGGGAGCCGACCGCGCGACGCTTCGGGACCAGCTGCGATCCGTACGGGGGATCGGCCCGTGGACGGCCGACTACGTCGCCATGCGGTGCGGCGATCCCGACGGCTGGCTACCCACTGATCTCGGCGTCGTGTCAGCTCTCGCACGGCACGGCCTCGACCCGTCCGCCGCCGAGTCGTGGCGGCCGTGGCGGGCGTACGCGATGCATCATCTATGGACGGAAGGTTTGGTCATGACCGGCACATTGCGCGTGACGTACCTGGACTCCCCCGTGGGACGGCTCCGGGCGACTGCGGACGACGAGGCGCTGCGTACGTTGACGTTCGAGGACGCCTCGACACGAGCGGCAGAGGCTGCGAGGACGACGGCGGCCATGGACGGCGCGGTCGAGGGCTCGAACGCGATCCTCGACCAGCTCGCCGTACAGCTGGGCGAGTACTTCGCGGGCACCCGTCGCGGCTTCGACCTGCCGCTCCACCCCTCCGGCACCGCGTTCCAGCTCGCCACCTGGGAGGTGCTGCGCACGATCCCGTACGGAGCGACGATGTCGTACGGCGAGCAGGCCCGCCAGCTCGGCGATGTCGGCAAGGCACGTGCGGTCGGTGCGGCGAACGGCCGCAACCCGATCAGCATCGTCGTACCGTGCCACCGCGTCGTGTCTGGCACCGGCCACCTCACCGGCTTCGGCGGTGGCATCGAGAACAAGGCGTGGCTGCTCGCCCATGAGCGCGACGTCGCGGGCGCCGCGGAAACCCTCCCCCTCCAGTAACGCTCGAGGAGAGCACCTGTGCGCTCGAGGAGAGCACCTGTGCGCTCGAGGAGAGCACCT
>DAIPZP010000118.1:0-6097 GCA_036782155.1 Propionibacteriaceae bacterium | reverse complement strand
AGGCCACGGTCGACGCGTACGACGGCACCGTCACCCTGTACGCGTGGGACGAGACGGACCCGCTTCTCAAGACATGGATGAAGGTCTACCCGGGGACGGTGCAGCCGAAGTCCGCCATCTCGCCCGACCTGCTGGCGCACCTGCGTTACCCGACGGACCTGTACCGCGCGCAGCGCCAGGTGCTGGCGCGCTATCACATGACCAACCCCGACCAGTGGTACTCGACGTCGGACATGTGGGCCATTCCCAGCGACCCGACAGTCGATCAGTCGGCCAACCTCCGAGAGCCCACGTACTACATGTCCGTACGGTGGCCGACTGCTTCGCAGAACGGGACGAAGGTCCCTGGCGAGACGTCGCCGCAGTTCAGCCAGACCACGGTCTACAGCCCGAACAACCGGCAGAACCTCGCTGCGTACATGACGGTGGTCGCCGACGCGGCCAGCAAGGACTACGGCAAGATCAGAGTCCTCCGCATGTCCGACACTCAACAGGTGGAGGGCGCGGGACAGGCCCACAACAACATTCTCCGCGACGAGAAGGTCGCTTCGGCACTTCGCCCGTACCTGAACCAGGGCAGCGCGAAGGCGCTGTACGGGAACCTGCTCACCGTGCCTGTGGGTGGCGGCATCCTCTACGTCGAACCGATCTACACCCAGCGCAACGAGGCCCAGAGCGGCGCATTCCCTGTGCTGACGTTCGTGGTGGTGCGCTTCGGGGACCACGTCGGAATCTCCGACACGCTGCAGGGGGCGCTGGACCAGGTCTTCTCCGGTGATGCTGGCGCAACGACCAACGAGAACGCGCCGCCCACTACCGGCACGACACCCGCGACCACGACACCCGCGACCACGACACCCGCGACCACGACGCCTTCGACCGGGACACCGACACCGACCGCGACGCCGACTACGACGACGACTACGACGACGAACCAGCAGGAGGTCAAGGCCGCCTTGGCTGAGGCCCAGCAAGCGTTCACGGACGCCTCCAAGGCGCTGGCTGCTGGCGACCTCGCCGGGTACCAGAAGGCCAACGACACCGCTCAGGCCGCCGTGGTCAGGGCCCTCAAGGCGATGGGCGGCTGATCCGAACTACAGGTCGGGCGGGTTCTCGGCCTCGACGCCGAGCCCGTCCGCAAGGGCGGGGTCACCAACGACGAGTACGGCCGGCTCGTCGGGCCAGATCTCGGTGAAGGCGGCGGTCGCGTCGTCGGCGGTCACGCGGAGGAGCTGGGCGGTCGACTCGTCGACGTGGCGCCAGTCGAGGCCCATCGAGGCAAGAATGACTGCCTGCTGGGACACGCCGCTGGCGGTGGCGTAGCGCTGCGGTGCCGTACGCGTCAGGAAGTTCACGGCCCGGGAAACCTCGGCGGTCGTGAACGGCTTCGCGGCGACATCGAGCAGGCGCAGGGCCTCGGTGACGGCCTCCGGCACCACGTCGGTACGGAACGAGCCTCCGACGGCTGCGTACCCACCATGACGCAGCGGGGTGGTCGACGTGTACACCCCGTACGTGAAGCCGCGACGCTCGCGCAGCTCTGTGTTGAGCCGGCTCTGGAACGTACCGCCCAGGATGGCGCAGGCGACCTGGAACGCGGGCCAGCGCGGATCCGTACGGTCGATCGCGGGCGCTGCGATGCGGACGTCCGCCTGTACGGCGCCGGGCCGGCTCACGAGGCGCTGGCGCGGGGCGGCCGCGCCGGGATCCTCGTGGTGGGGCGTGACGTGCGTGTCTGCCCAGTCGCCGAACGCTCCTTCGGCGAGGGCGATGGGATCGAGGCCGGCGAAGTCTCCCGCGATGACGAGCGTGGAGCCCGCAGGACTGTAGTGCGTCGCCTGGAAGGCACGGACCTCATCGGGCCCGAACGCCTCGAGGGTCGCCGTCAGCCCGCCCGTCGGCCTGCTCGCACGGAACATGTCGCCGAAGACGGCGCCAGGGACCAGCGCGGCCGCGAGCTGCGCGGAGTTGGCCCTGACCTGCTGGATCTCGGCCCGGCGCAGCCCGATGTGTCGGAGAACGTCGTTGTCGGCCAGAGCGGGGGTACGGATCGCTTCGGCGAACAGGGGGAGAGCGTCCGCCACGCCGGTCACGGGGACGTCGATGCTGACGTGCGTCGCGAGCTGCGTGACGCCTGCCCCGATGACCGCCCCCGTGTTCTCGAGCGTCTCGGTGAAGGACGCACCGGGATGTGACTGTGTGCCTTCGTCGAGGGTGTGGGCAGTGATGTTGGCGATGCCCTCACGTGCGGCGGGCTCGGAGGTGAGGGGAACGTCGATCGCCATCGTGGCGCTGATGACGTACTGGCCGGGCAGGTCGAACACCCAGACGGTCAGGCCGTTGTCCAGACGGTGCTCGGTGGCAGGAGGGAACGACCAGGCGGGCTGTCGGCCGAGGCGGGGACGCCGAGGCGAAGTCATCACGCCTCCTGCCTGCGGTAGAACAGAATGGCTCGGTGCTCCGGGTCGAGCCATCGGCGTGCGGCGCGTACGACCTCGTCTTTCGTCACGGCCATGACGGTACGAAGTCGCTGGTTGACCCAGTCCGGTGAGCCGTGCAGGGTCGCGGCTTGGCCGAACCTGTCCGCACGCTGGTCGAGGGCGGAGAGCTCGGTGAGCCACTCGCGGGCGAACTGGGCTTGCGCCCGTTCGTGCTCCTCGGTGGTCGGTCCCTCGTCGACGAACTGCTGCCAGGCCTCGAGCATCGACGCTTCGAGGGCTTCCGGCTCGACGCCGTCCCAGCAGCGGGCGGACGCGACACCCACGGAGTTGCCTCTGGCGAGCGACATCGTGAATGCGCCGGCGCCTTCCGCGAGCTCGGTTCGGACGAGCGCTTGATGCAGACGTGACGTGATCCCGTCACCCAGCACGCTGGTCGCCAGACCGAGCGCCTCGAGATCGGGATCGCCTGCGTCCGGCAGCCGCCACGCCGCGTACACGGCATCCCTCGGTACGGCTGAGATGACTTCGTGGCGGGGGATGCCCTCGTGGGGCGGAAGGGGCGCGACCTGGGGTCGGCGACGTCCGGGCTTGTTCGGGAGGTGCCCGAAGTACTGCTCGGCAAGGCGGAAGCCTTGGGCAGGGGTCACGTCACCCGAAAGCGTGAGGACGGCGCGGCTGGGGCGGTAGTTGGCGCGGAAGAACGCGCGCATGTCCGCGAGCGTGGCCTCGTCGAGGTGCTCCATCGAGCCGATCGTCGGGTGGGCGTATGGATGGCCCTCCGGAAACGTCAGGGCCAGGATCCGGTGCCAGGCGTCGCCGTACGGGACGTTGTCGTACCGCTGGCGCTTCTCCTCCTTGACCACCTCGCGCTGGTTGTCGAGGCTCGCCTGGTCGACTGCCTCCAGCAGCGTTCCGAGGCGGTCGGCCTCCATCCACAGCATCATCCGCACCGCGGAGGTGGGCACGGCCTCGAAGTAGTTCGTGCGGTCGTACGACGTCGTCCCGTTCACCGAGCCGCCGGCAGCCTGGGCGAGCCCGATGTGGTCGCCCGACTTCACGTGGGCCGATCCCTGGAACATGAGGTGCTCGAAGAGGTGCGCAAGGCCTGTACGGTCGGGCGCCTCGTCGGCCGAGCCCACGTCGTACCAGAGGTTGAGGGCGACGACAGGCACGTTGTGGTCGGGGTTCACGACGACGCGAAGACCGTTGTCCAGGCTCTTCTCGAACAGGGGGTAGGTGATCAGGAGGGGGTCCATGATGCAGCCACCTTAACCCGACTGGATGCGCCGCGACTCCAGGTAATAGCGCTTGTCATCGGCCTCTCCCAGGGAAAACGTCTTCCGTGGCAGGGTTCCGTCGGCGACGATCGATGCGAAGAACGACTCCTTCGGCACCGCGGGCAGGAACAGACCCAGGTGGTGCCCACGTCGTCCGATCTCGCTGGTGGCATCGCTGCCGTGGATGTAGTCGACCTCTCGGCCTGCGGCGACAAGGGCATCGATCACGGCCTGGAGCGTGCCCGCAGGGATGCTGGCCTCGGGGTCGGTGAGCGTGTACGTCGCGTACCCGTCCTGGTCGCAGTATCCGACGGTCTGCTCGGTGGCGTTCGCGACCCGCTCGATCACCTCGGCCGTGGTCTCGGCGGGCATGACCGTGTACGAGGCGCAGTGGCGCGCGAGCTCGGCCTCGAAGACTTCGCGTGGCGTGTCGAACAGGACCCGGTGGATCGGCTCGAACTCGAGGCCCGGGTCGAAGATGTTCTCGATCTCGACGAGCGCCCAGCGGGCCGGGTGGGTCTCGCGCTCGGCATTGCTGAGCGTCGGCTTGAGGTCCTCCCAGCAGCTCTTCGCCGTGGCGAAGCTGTGGTTGCCATCGCCCATGGCGAACAGGAGCGGGTCGGCAGGGTCGAGGGCGTCGTGGAGCGCGGCGAGGGCGTCGGCGAAGGCGGGGATCGCCTCGGCCGGCACGGACCAGCCGGTGACCCGGCCGCCATGCTGCATAAGGGCGGTGTCGTAGAGGGGGGCTGCGTCGCCGCTCAGTGTCGTCAGGGGTTCGATGACCGACCGGGCGGGGTCGGAGATGAGCACCATGATGTGGGGGAGTTCGAGCGGGGCGTCCTTGCGGACCTGCTTGCGCGGCGGGATCCGGTCGAGGATGGTGCCCTCGGTGGCGCGGATGAAGGTGCGGTCGTCGGCGTTCCAGCTGTACTGCTCGAGGTCGAGTCCCACCATCACGCCCCAGCGGACGGCGCCGGTGGCCGTCTGGCGACGTACGAGGAGCAACGTCTTCTCGTACGTGTCGAGCAGCCCGCGCCCGAGGTAGTCGCGCATGGACGCGTTGATGGCGTCGATGCGGGCCTGCGGCTGGGGTTCGCCGAGGTAGACCTCGGGGTAGATGAGCCGCAGCGTGGAGGGGGAGTCGCCGACCAGCTGTTCGACCGCAGCCCAGTAGTCGGGCTGGGCTGTGTACTGATCGCACGCCACCACCGCCCAGCGGGACAGGTCGACCTCGGGGCGGGGGAGCAGGATGTCAGCGAGCCGTACGCCGATGCGCGCCAGTGTCTGCTCGTGGCTCATGGATCTCCTTCGCGGGTGCAGCCAAAGCCTAGGGGTGAAGGAGGTATGGCCACTGGCAGACTGCCAGCGCGCCTCGGTGTCTCAGCCGCCCAGTCCGTACGACAGGTCCGGACGCTGAGCCGCGATCTGGATCAGCCGGTTGTACTTGGCGACGCGTTCGCCGCGCGCCGGGGCACCCGTCTTGATCTGGCCGCAACCCGTGGCGACCGCGAGGTCGGCGATGAAGGTGTCGGGGGTTTCACCGGAGCGGTGCGACACCATCTGGCCGTACCCAGCCTCATGGCAGATGCGCATCGCCTCAAGCGTCTCGGTGACCGTACCGATCTGGTTGACCTTGATCAGCGCGGCGTTGGCGATCCCGTCCGCAATGGCGGCGGTGATGATCGCCGGGTTCGTGCAGAAGTTGTCGTCTCCGACCAGCTGGAGGCGGTCGCCGAGAGTTGCGGTCAGCTGCTTCCAGCCGTCGCTGTCGGACTCGCCGAGGCCGTCCTCGATGCTCCAGATCGGGAACCGGTCGATCATCTCCGCGTACCGGGCAATCATGTCGGCACTCGACAAGCTCACGTTGTTGACCACGTACCGGCCATCCTTGTGGAACTCCGAGGCCGCCGGGTCAAGGGCGATCGCGACACCGGCTCGGCCGGTCGGGTAGCCGGCGTCACCGATCGCCTCCACGATGAGGGCGAGCACTTCCTCGGGTTCGGCGAGGTTCGGTGCGAAGCCACCCTCGTCGCCGAGTCCGGTAGCGTGCCCACCGGCGACGAGCCGCTTGCGCAGCGCCTGGTACACCTCGGCGCCGGCCCTGACCGCCTCTTTCATCGATGTCGCACCGATGGGGCACACCATGAACTCTTGGAAGTCGAGCGGATTCGGAGCGTGCGCGCCACCGTTCAGCACGTTGAAGCAGGGAACCGGCAGACGCGCGGGCTGGCCGAACCCTGGCAACCACTCGTACAGCGGCTTGCGGGCCGAGACTGACAACGCCCGTGCTAGAGCCATCGACGTCCCGATGATCGCGTTCGCGCCCAGCCGGGCCTTGTTAGGCGTGCCGTCGAGGTCCCGCATGGCCTGGTCCACCTC
>DAIPZP010000117.1:0-6117 GCA_036782155.1 Propionibacteriaceae bacterium | reverse complement strand
GCCAAGGCCCTCCCGGGCTGGCAGCTGATTCCGGAGTGATGATGTCCGAGACACCCGCGTCCACCGTCGCCGACCTGTCGAGGTCACCGTTGCCGACGAAGAAGACCCTGGATCGACGCCAAAACGTCTTCCTCCAGTTCTTCCGGTTCGTGCGCTTCGACCTGCGGATCATTCGCATGGTGGCCAAGGGCCACCACTGACCGGTACAGCACCTACTCCACCGACATGATCCGCATCGTGATTTCGTCGAGGGGTCGCGACACGCCCGGTGGGTACGGCGTGGCGTGGCAGATAATGACCCCTCGTTGGCGCACGCTGCCGCACCCGATCGACAGACCCATTCGGGTGGCGGGCGTGAGGCTGGCCATCAGACGAGTGGCTCCGGGGACACGTCCGCGTCCGCACCTTCTCCGAGCTTCACGAGCGCCACGCCGCCGAGGAGCACGAGGCCGCCCAGGAGCTGTACGAGACGTGGCAGCTCCCCGAGCAGCAACCACGCGAACACCAGGGCGAACAGCACCTCGGTAAGCGCGACGAACGAGGCCAACCGCGATCCGAGACGGCGACTCGCGGCGATACCGCTGGCGTACGCGATCGCCGCCGTCAGGACGCCAAGGGCGAGCACGTCCACCCACCACGGCACCGCGCGGCCGCCGAGTGCTGCCGGCGCCGAGGCGAACGCCATGGGGATCACACGCAGCACCCCACCCAGCGCCAGACCGATCGCGCCGACGACCATCCCGCCACCAGCGAGCGCGATCGGGGGAAGACCCTGCGCGTCATGAGCGCCGAGCACGAAGTACGTGGCGGCGCCGATCATCCCCACGAGTGCCCACATCGCGCCCACGGGATCGACGGGCCGGCCGGTCACGACATCCAGGACCAGCAGCAGACCTGCGAGCGCGACCACCGCGCCGATCACCGTCAGGCGGCTGGGACGGTGCCCGTGGCGTACCCACAACCAACCGATGATGACCACGGGTGCTGTGTACTCGAGGAGCAGCGCGATGCCCACAGGCAGCCGCGAGACCGCCTGGAAGAAGCAGAACTGAGTCCCGGCGACCGGTACCAGGCCGAACGCGATGACCAGCCAGGCGTGCCGACGTAGCGCCGCCCAGCTCCCGCGCAGGCTGATCACGGTCGGTACAAGCAGGACGAGGGCTGCGACGGTCACCCGCGCCAATACCGCGGCACCAGCCGTCCACCCCGTCTCCAGCAGGCCCTTGCCGAGCACACCGGACAGCCCGAAGGATGAGGCGCTCAGCAGCGCGAACCCCAAGCCGCCGGCCCCCGCCTGATGCACCACTTCTCGGCGCGTGGACGTCGCGTCATCGGTTGTCGGCACGGGGTGACGTTACTGCCCACGGGTGGGTGCCAAGACCCGCATTCCACGAATCTGGGTGCCCGTCGCGAGGGTGCGCCTACGCTGGAACCGTGACGCGCGCAGTGGGTCCGATTGTCTTGTTGTTGGTGGCACTTCTCGGCGCCTGCACGCCCGGAGCATCCGCCACACCCCAGCCGCAGGCCCCGCCGACCACCGTCTCTACCTCGACACCCTCCCCCACCACGCCGTCATCTGGTACGACTGCTCCCATGACCGCGCCTACCGGAATCCCCGCCACGCACTGGGCGGCCGTGCTCAGCGACCTGGCGACCCGAGGCATCGTGACCGAAGGCATCGAAGTCGTGACCGCGCGTGCGGTGACCTGGCCGAACGGTGCCCTCGGCTGCCCCAAGCCCGGAATGGCCTACACCCAGATGGTCACCGACGGCTACCAGGTCGTCGTCACGGTCGGCGGGAAGACCTACGACTACCGCTTCGGGGCCACAGCGACGCCGCGTCTGTGCGGGCTCTGATCAGGTCCCGGCCCCCCGGGCTGACGACCCCCGAGTGATAGCGTGACAGCGCAATCGCAGTTCCCCTGCGGGGAAGCCGGTACGAGTCCGGCGCTGACCCGCAGCCGTGTGTGACGAGTCGTCACGAGCCGGAATGCCGTAGGGGACGTACACACCTGTCGAGGACTACAGACCTGGTGCACGGGCGGCCGATCGACAGGTCGTCACCACTGGACTGGGAGAGGCTTTCCGTATGAGGGCTGTTCGCCCCGCGGCGATCGACGACATCCTCACCGAAATGGCCCTCGTACTCGTCAGCGGTGCCGCGTCGATCGTCGGCCTCATGCGGGGGCGGCTGTGAGTGCCAGCGTCTCCGCCGTACAGTCGGGCTGGGTCCGCCACCGCCTGCCACGATCCCTGCACCCTGTCGCATGGTGGCTCTGGGCGCTCGGCATCATGGCGACTGCGAGCCTCACGACGAACCCCCTCATCGAGGGACTCCTGATCGCGGGGACGACCTTCGTCGTGGTCTCCCGTCGCGATGACGGGCCGTGGGCTCGGTCCTTCCGCCTCTACGCCGCGCTCGGCGCCGCGGTGTTCGTGCTCCGCATCGTCTACCGGATCCTCTTCGGCGGCGGCGACGGCGACCACGTGCTGTTCACCCTGCCGCGGATCCCGCTTCCCGACATCGTCGCCGGCGTCCGGCTGCTGGGGCCCGTGTCGCTCGAGTCGCTCCTCTCCGGCGCGTACGACGGCCTCCGCCTGGCCACGATCATCATCGCCGTCGGCGCGGCAAACTCCCTTGCCAGCCCGCGACGACTTCTGCGAAGCCTCCCGGCTGCCCTGTACGAGATCGGCACGGTCCTCGTCGTCGCCGTGACCGTCTTCCCCCAGCTGGCGGAGTCGTCGTTGCGGGTCGCACGGGCGAGGCGCCTGCGGATCCCGAATGCCACCTCACGCACGTGGCGAGCCCGGGCTCGCGTTGTTCGCGGCCTCGTCGTACCGGTCCTCGCGGACTCCCTCGACTCCGCCATCTCGCTTGCCGCATCGATGGACGCCCGAGGATTCGGGCGCACCGACGGCGGCAGCCGGCGTCACAGGATCCTCGCGGTCGTCACCGCCCTGGTCTCCCTCGTGTCCCTCATGTTCTTCGCGTACGACCTGGTCGCAGGGATCTTGCCGATCCTGCGCGTGGGCTCACTGGTCACCTTGCACCTTCGCGACCTCTTGGTCGTGGTGGGACTCGTGGCCGCGTTCGTGAGCGTCCGGCTGTCGGGTCACGGAGTGCGGCGCTCCCGGTACCGCCCAGACCGCTGGTTGTTGCCGGAACTGCTGACCGTCGCGTGCGGCTTCGTACCCGTGGCGGCGATCGTCGCCATCGGCGCCGGACCCGAGGCCGCCGCGCTCTATCCGACGGTGCTTCCGGCCCCGGACATCCCCACACTGCCCGCCGCGATGCTGGTCGCGGCGCTGATCGCGCTCCTCCCGGCAGTGCTCACCCCACCCGCCCTCACGGCCGCCGCGGAGGTCACCGCATGATCGAGCTTCAGCATGTGAGCGTGACGTACGCCGAGGCCACCAGACCAGTCCTCGACGACGTCAGCCTGCGCATCCGGGAGGGGGACCTCGCTCTGGTCTCCGGACCGACCGGATGCGGCAAGTCCACACTGCTCGGCTGCCTCACCAACCTCGTGCCCCGCTTCACCGGGGGAAGGAGGACCGGCAAAGTCTTTCTGGACGGCTCCGACATCACGACGGCTGCCCCCCGCGAACTCGCTGACCGCATCGGGTACGTCGGCCAGAACCCGCTCGCGGGCTTCGTCACCGACACTGTCGAGTCGGAGCTGGCGTTCGGCATGGAGCAGCTCGGCGTCGATCCGAACCGGATGCGGGTGCAAGTCGAAGAGGTCCTGGACCTCCTCGGCATCACCGATCTCCGCCGGCGTGCGCTACGTACTCTCTCTGGGGGTCAGCAACAACGGGCGGCCATCGCGTCGGTGCTGACCGCACGACCACGCGTGCTGGTCCTCGACGAACCCACCTCCGCGCTCGACCCCGTCGCCGCCGAAGACGTCATGTCGCTGCTCCGAAGGCTCGTGCACGACCTCGGGCTCACCGTGGTGTTGGCGGAGCACCGCATGGAGCGGGTCGTCGAGTTCTGCGACAGCGTGGTGCTCGTCAACGGCGCGTCCGTACTGACCGGCGCACCCCAGGAGATGCTCGCTGTCTCGCCGCTCGCTCCACCCCTCGTAGAGCTCGGCCGGCGCTCCGGATGGTCTCCCCTCCCGTTGACGATCCGTGACGGTCGCCGCGCTGCGGCTGCCGAAAGAGATGCCTGGCGCGACGATCCCCCGCTGCTGCCCGCTGCCCGACCGGCCGTAGGTGATGGCCTTGTCGCCGGCGGGATCGTCGTCACGTACGGGTCGGTCGTGGCTGTGCGCGCTGCCACTCTGCAGGCGCGCGCCGGGCACGTCACGGCCCTGGTGGGCCGAAACGGCTGTGGCAAGTCGTCGCTGCTGTGGGCCTGTCAGGACGCAGGGAGTCGCAAGGCTGGCACCGTCACCATCGGAGGGCGTCCCTCGAAGCCGGGTGACATCGCGCTGGTCCCCCAGACCGCCTCGGACCTTCTGTACCTCGCAACCGTCGCGGAGGAGCTCGAGCGGGCGGACGCCGATGCCGATCTGCCGACTGGGTCGACGGGCGCGATCCTCGACGAGCTCGTCCTGGGGATCGACCGCGCCCAGCATCCCCGCGACCTGTCGGAAGGACAGAAGCTGGCGCTCGTGCTGGCGGTCCAGCTCGCCCGCTCCCCCCATGTCGTACTCCTCGACGAGCCGACACGAGGCCTCGACTACGTCGGCAAAGCCGCGCTGACGCGGATCCTCCGCGCGCTGGCGGACGCGGGTCGTACCGTCGTGGTCGCCACGCACGACGCGGAGTTCGTCGCGGCCACGTGCGACGAGGTCGTCGTCATGGCCGATGGGGAGCTCGTCGACTCCGGACCGTCCCGGGAGATCATCACCGGCTCCGCCATGCTGGCCACGCAATGCGCCCGCGTGTACGCGCCGATCGAGATGCTCACGGTCGCTGAAGTGCTCGCAGCGAGGGCGGCCCGGTGACCACCGTGACGGCCGTGGATGTGGGCAAGCCTGAGGTCGAGGTCCGCCTCGGAGGCCGGTCCGCCGCGGTCTTGGCCGTCGCCTCGCTCGCGGGCCTCGTACTGTTCATCTGGCCGCTGCTGATCCCCGTACCGGCCGGCTGGACTCATACCCAGGACGCACCGATCGTCTTCGCGGCGTTGGTTCCGATCATGGTCCTTCTCGTGCTCACCCAGCTGTCGGACGGCGGCATGGACACGCGCACGCTGGCCCTCCTCGGCGTCCTGTCCGCGATCAAC
Source organism: Propionibacteriaceae bacterium (assembly GCA_036782155.1). GTDB lineage: Bacteria > Actinomycetota > Actinomycetes > Propionibacteriales > Propionibacteriaceae > Fen-668. The sequence continues at coordinate 884 of DAIPZP010000117.1, read as the reverse complement.
GCCGCCCTTCGTCCGGCCCTCGGTGCGGGCACAGCGGGCATCGAGTCGGTGTTCTTCCTGCTCATCTTGGCCGGTCGGGCGTTCGGCCCGGGCTTCGGCTTCATCCTCGGCACCACCTCGATGGCGGCCTCTGCGATGTTCACGGCGGGCGTCGGTCCCTGGCTTCCCTTCCAGATGCTCGCCGCCGGATGGATCGGGCTCGGCGCGGGTCTGCTTCCGGGGAGGGCGCGCGGACGCGCGACGCTGGGGCAGCTCGCGATGCTCATCGTGTACGCCATCGCCGCGGCATACTTCTACGGCGCGATCATGAACCTGTGGTCCTGGCCCACGATCACGGGCATCACCATCCCTGGCTACACGGGGCCTACAGGCGGCCTGGACTACGTGCCGGGAGCACCGTGGCTCGACAACGTCACACGGTTCGGCTCCTACACACTGCTCACGTCGACCGCGGGCTGGGACACGGGACGCGCGATCTCGACCGCGATCGCACTGGCGGTTCTCGGACGACCCATCCTCGACGTCCTCCACCGCGCAGGCCGGCGAGCGCGGCTGTCCTGAGTCACCCCAGAGCCGCGCGCGCCTTCGCCACCCAGGCCGGCTCCGTCCCGTACCGCTGCGTGGGGATCAGCTGACCGGCCGCACAGTCGTCGACGAGCTGGGCGATTCTCCGGTCCCTCGTGGCAGGTTGCTTGGCCGACACCACCCAATGGATGGCAATGTGGCGGTAGCTCGCCGTCACCATCGCCCAGAAAGACGCGGCACGAGGGTTTGCCGCCAGGAGCGCCTGGTAGTCGGGTGGCAGCTCCGCGCTCTCGGCCTCGAACGAGTACACGCCGGTGCGGTCGTGGCGTCTTGCCTCGTACGCGGCGAGTCCCGCCGGC
>DAIPZP010000116.1:0-6127 GCA_036782155.1 Propionibacteriaceae bacterium | reverse complement strand
TTCCTTGCCTGGCTCCACGAGCACGACCTCAAGGTGTCGCTCAACGTGCACCCGGCCGACGGGATCCTGCGCCACGAGGAGTCGTACGAGCGCGTCGCCGAGCACGTCGGCATCGACCCCGCCAGCGGGCAGCCCGTCCGGTTCGACCTGTGCAACCCGGCGTTCCGTGAGGCATATTTCGACCTCGTCCACCACCCGCTGGAGGACGAGGGCGTCGACTTCTGGTGGCTCGACTGGCAGCAGGGGCACTGGTCGACCGTGCCCGGTCTCGACCCGCTGTGGCTGCTCAACCACCTCCACTACCTCGACTCCGGCCGCGACGGCAAGCGCCCGCTGACGTTCTCCCGCTACGCCGGTCCGGGCTCGCACCGCTACCCCGTCGGCTTCTCCGGCGACACGGTCATCAGCTGGGACTCGCTGGCGTTCCAGCCGTACTTCACGGCGACCGCGAGCAACATCGGGTACGGCTGGTGGAGCCACGACATCGGCGGCCACATGTTCGGCGTCAAGGACGACGAGCTCGCGACCCGCTGGCTCCAGCTCGGCTGCTTCTCGCCGATCAACCGGCTCCACTCGACGCTCAACCCGTTCAGCAGCAAGGAGCCCTGGCGGTTCAACTCCATCGCCGAGGCAGTCCAGGGCGACACGTTGCGGCTCCGGCACCGACTCGTGCCGTACCTGCACACGATGAACGAGCGCGCCCACAGCCAGGGCCGGCCGCTGGTCGAGCCGTTGTACTGGGGCGAGCCTGTCATCGAGGCGCTGCACGCGAAGACCTCGTTCCGGTTCGGCTCAGAGCTGCTCGTGGCGCCGATCACCAGCCCCGCAGCGTGCGACGTGGGCGTCGCATCGGTCGAGACCAGGCTTCCGGTCGGCACCTGGATCGACACGTACACCGGTGTCGTCTACGACGGTGGGCGCAACGTCACGATGCACCGTGGGCTCGACACGTACCCGGTGCTCGCCAAAGCGGGCGGCATCGTGCCGCTGACCGGTCCCGACAACCTCCGCGTGGAGAACCCGGACGCGCTCGAGGTACGGGTCTACGCCGGTGCGGACGGGTCGTTCACGCTGTACGAGGACGACGACGCCGCGGATCCCCGCGTCGCCCGTACGCCCATCGTCTTCGACTGGGCCGCAGGCCACGTCTCCATCGGCCCGGCGATCGGTGAGCTGGACATCATCCCGGCGACCCGTCACTGGACCGTGACGCTCGTCGGGGCCACCCAGACGACCGTCGTGGGCCACGACTCCGTCTGGGACCCCGCGACGTCCAGCCTCACGGTCCATCTGGGCCCGGTTCCCGCCGGCGAGGCGGTCAGCGTGACGTTCGCGGGACCGCTGACGTTGAGCGACAACGACGTGGCGCGCAGGGTGTACGAGCTCGTCGACCGCGCCCAGGTGCCGTTCGCGGCCAAGGACGCCGTCGTCGCAGCCGTACAGCAGGGCCGAGCGAGCGGTGCGGTCACCCGCGACGTCCTGGAGCTGCACCTCGAACCCGTCCTCGAGGCGGCCGTGCTCGAGCTCGTGCTGGCGCACATCGCGTGAGACTCTCCCGGCTCGCGCGCTGGTGCCTGGCGGCGATCGCCGTCCAGGCACTCGTCGGGCTGGTGTGGCTCACCACGTACAAGGGGCTGTTCGACCCGCGCAACATGCCGGTGGGCAACGACTTCGCCGCGTTCTGGTTCGCCGCGCGGATGGCGCTCGAACGCCCGGCGAAAGACGCGTACGACCTCGTGATCATGACCCAGTTCCAGCACGGAATCTGGCCGGACCTGAAAGGCATGTACGCCTGGGTGTACCCGCCATCGTTCCTCCTGCTCGTCCTCGGCTTCGGGCTGATGCCGTACATCGCCGCGTACGTCACGTGGACCGCCGCCACACTGTTCGCCTACCTCGCCGGACTCTGGCAGAACGTCCGCGACCGCACGTCATGGTGGCTCATCGCGGCGTTCCCGGGTCTGTGGCTCGGTCTCGGGCAGGGCCAGAACCAGTTCCTCACCGCGGCGCTCGGTGCGCTCGGGCTTGGGCTGCTGCGCAAGCATCCCGTCTGGGCGGGCGTCTGCATCGGCCTGCTGGCGATCAAGCCGCACCTCGCGCTGCTGTTCCCCGTCGCCCTGCTCGCCGCCCGCGCCTGGCGCACGATCCTGGCGGCCGCAGTGACCGCGATCACTGTCACGCTCGTTCCTGCCGCGATCCTCGGCTGGGGCACTCTGGTCGCGTGGCGCGACTCGATGTCCTGGGTGGCGACGGCGATCGAGCTGAAGCATCTGCCGGTGTGGATGTTCCCCGCTCCGTACCCCTGGTTGCTCTCCCTCGGCGTCCCCACCGTCCTCGCGTGGATCGTCCAGGGCGCCATCTCCCTACTCGCGGCGCTGATCGTGTACCGGCTGTGGCGGCCGCTGGCCAAGGGTGTGGGCTCCCTCGCGCTTCCGGGATCAGCCCTTGTGCTCGCGACGTTCCTCGCCACGCCGTACTACGCGATGTACGACCTCACCTGGCTCGCCCTGCCGCTCTGCTGGCTGGTGGCGACAGGGGTGGCGAAGGGATTCCGGCCCGGCGAGAAGCCGCTGCTCGTGCTGCTGTTCCTCTTGCCGTACGCGAGCGTGATCGCCCTGGTCGTCGACGTACAGCTCGCTCCGTTCGTGCTGGCGGCTCTGCTCTGGCACGTGTGGCAACGGGAAGCGTCAGCGACCGAAGCGACGCTCCCGTTGACCGTACGCACGTAGCGCTCTGAGGAAGTCGACGCGGCGGAAGTCGGGCCACAGCGCTTCGCAGAAGTAGTACTCGGAGTGGACCGACTGCCACATGAGGAAGCCTGACAGCCGTTGCTCGCCGGACGTGCGGATGACGAGGTCCGGATCGGGCTGCCCGGCGGTGTACAGGTGGTCGGCGATGTGCTCGATCTCAAGCGTCTCGGCGAGCTCGGCGAGCGTCGACCCCTTCTCCGACTCCTCGGCGAGCAGCGATCGCAAAGCGTCACGGATCTCGTGGCGACCGCCGTACGAGACCGCGATGTTCACGATCATCCCCGTGTTCGCCTCGGTGCGCGCGCACGCGGCCCGGATCCTGTCGGCGACGTCGTCGGGGAGCAGCTCGAGCGCTCCGACGGTACGGACCTGCCAGCGCTTCGTCTCCGACAGCTGCTCGACCAGGGTGGCGATGACGTCCAGGAGCGGCTGGAACTCCTCGTCGGCTTCGCGACTGAGGTTCTCGGTCGAGAGCACCCACAGCGTGACGAAGGCGAGCCCGACTTCGTCGCACCAGTTCACGAACTCCTTGAGCTTCGCGGCGCCGGCGCGGTAGCCCGCGACGAGTGTCTCCCCCGGCGCGTTGAGGCGCGCCCAGCGCCTGTTGCCGTCCGCCAGAACCGCGACGTGCTTGGGAAGACGGGTCTTGTCGAGCTCGGCGATCAGCCGCTGCTCGTACGTGCTGTAGAGCAGGCCCGCCGGGTGCAACCGGTCGAGCCAATCGCGAAAACCCTCCCGTTGAACCACGGCACCACGATAGGCCCCATTCCCATGTGGGGTCGCGGAGGACCGACCGAGTATGCTGAACCTACGGTACCGTAACTTACGTTCGCACAGTGGCTGAGAGGCGGCTCATGGCACCTACGACCCCCCCGGATCAGACGGTCGAGAATGGCATCCACGAGGTCGCCGCCGACATCAAACCGAAGCTGCGCGGATGGCTCCACGCCAGCGCCATCCCCCTGTCGCTGGTGGGCGGCATCCTGCTCATCGTGTTCGCCACCTCGACGCTGGGCCGGGTCGGCGGCGCGGTCTACCTCGCGGCGTCACTGCTGCTGTTCGGCACCAGCGCCACGTACCACCGCTTCGGCTGGGGCAAGACGGGCGCTGCGATCCTGCGGCGGATGGACCACTCGAACATCTACGTGTTCATCGCCGCCACGTACACGCCGCTGGCACTGCTCCTGCTCACCGGTACGTCGCGCGTCCTCCTGCTGACCCTGATCTGGGCCGAGGCGATCCTCGGCGTGCTGTTCCGGATCCTGTGGCTCCGCGCCCCGCGCTGGCTGTACACGGTGCTCTACATCGGGATGGGGTGGGCCGCCGTGGCGTGGATCGTCCCGCTCTGGTCGGCCGGAGGCCCTCTCGTCATCGGCCTCATCGGGGCTGGCGGCCTCATCTACACGGGCGGCGCCGTCGTGTACGCGCTCAAGCGCCCGAACCCGTGGCCGAAGTGGTTCGGGTTCCACGAGATCTTCCACACCGCTACGGTGCTCGCCGCCGGCTGCCACTACGCCGCGATCGCGCTGATCACCTTCCGCTGAGTGCGTGAACGGGCCAAGGCGACGCTTTTCAGGGCTCGGAAACGGGCTCTTCCTTAGATGGTTGGGGCACTGGGCGCGTGGTTCGGGCGCGCGTCCGACGCACCGCCGGCTTCGGGGCGACCACGGGTGCGGGTTCGTCGGGAAGGAAGACGTCGGTCTCCTCGGGATCGACGTACTTCACGGGACGTTCTTCGGAGCCCTCGAGTGTGGCGGCGAAGTCGTACACGTACTGCTGCAAGTCGCGTTCTGTCCGGCGGTACCCGGTGGATGCGGGCCGCTTCGGGAGCTTTAGATCGGGGCGCTGGACCTTCTCGTACGGAACCGATGCGAGCAGGTCGGCGATCATGTTGAGGCGGGCGCGCTTCTTGTCTTCGGCCTCGACCACGCGCCAGTGGTTGCCCGGCAGGTCCGTGTGCACGAACATCTCGTCTTTTGCCCGGCTGTAGTCCTCCCAGCGGGTCAGCGACTCCAGATCGGTGGGGGAAAGCTTCCAGCGGCGCATCGGGTCGGTGAGGCGCGAGCGGAATCGTCTGTCCTGCTCCTTGCCGGAGACAGAGAACCAGTACTTACGAAGCATGATGCCGTCCTCCATCAACATCTGCTCGAAGATCGGGCACTGCCGCAGGAAGCGTTGGTACTCGGCGGCCGTGCAGTAGCCCATGACCCGTTCGACACCGGCACGGTTGTACCACGAGCGGTCGAGCAGGCGGATCTCGCCGGCGGCTGGCAGATGCTCGATGTAGCGCTGGAAGTACCACGGCGTTCGCTCGCGCTCGGTGGGAGCCGGCAGCGCCACGATGCGTGCGACCCGTGGGTTGAGGTACTCCATGATTCGCTTGATCGCGCCGCCCTTGCCCGCAGCGTCGCGGCCCTCGAAGATCACGACCAGGCGCTTGCCCTCGGTGCGCATCCATTCCTGCATCTCAACCAGCTCGGCCTGGAGCTTGGTCAGTTCAGCCTCGTACAGCTCGTTGTCGAGCTTCTCGTGCTTCTTTGAGCCCATATGTCAATCGTTGCAGGTCTCGGCCTCTGGCGCTGATTGCAGGCTCTTCTGGGTCGTCAAAGCCAGCGGATCCGCCGGAAGATCAGGTACAGCACCAGCATGAGGGTTGCGTTGCCCGCCATCAACGCGAAGTAGCCGTATTGCCAGTGCAGCTCGGGGATGTTGTCGAAGTTCATCCCGTAGACGGCTCCGAGTGTGGTGGGCACTGCCAAGATGGCGACCGCGGCGGAGATCTTCCGCATGTCGCGGTTGTCATTGACCGAAACCAGGGCGAGTGCGGCCTGCAGGATGTTGGTCAGCTGGTCTTCCATGATGTGGGTGTTCTCGCGCACTTCCTGCACCAGATCGCTCAAGTCCCGGAAGTACGGACGGGCGTCGTCAGGGACGAGCGCGAAGTCGTGCGTCGCCAGCTGCGTCAAGGGGCTGCACAGAGGAGAGACGCAGCGTCGGAACTCGATCAGCTCGCGCTTGATCTGGTAGGGCCGGTCAATCTCCACGCCGCGAGTCTGGCCGAAGACCAGTTCCTCGGCATCCTCCACGTCGTCCTGCATCTGGCCGACGACTCGTACGAAGTCGTCGAGGGCGACCGACAGACAGGCGTGCAGCACCTGCCAGGGCCCGTCCGGCATGTCGGAAGAGACTTTCTCCACCAGCGCGCGTACCTCAGGCATCCGAGACCTACCACGCTGGCGAGACGTGACCACCCAGTACGGGCCGAGGATGATCATCAGCTCTCCGGTGCTGACGATCTCCGGCACCGTCTGCTGCTCGTCACGTTCGACGTAGGACACGGTCGAGGCAACCATGAACAGGTTCTCGTCGTACTGCTC
>DAIPZP010000115.1:0-6164 GCA_036782155.1 Propionibacteriaceae bacterium | reverse complement strand
ACGGCCGTGGGCACGCTGCGGCTGGCTACGAGACGGCCCTTGGCGAGCAGCGGGACCAGCATCCGGCTCACGCCGAGCGAGATGCCGACGCCCGGGTAGGTCCGCTTGCCATCCGTCGCGAGCGAGTCGTAGCGGCCTCCGGACGAGATCGAACCCATCGACTCGTAGCCGACCAGCTGCGTCTCGTACACGGTCCCGGTGTAGTAGTCGAGGCCACGCGCGATCGAGAGGTCGGCGACGAGGCGGCCGGGGACGGCCTCACGGGCCGCAGCCACGACCTCGCTGAGGAGCTCGAGACCCTGGTCCAGCAGCTCGTGGGTGACACCGAGGGCGCGTACCTGGTCGACGAACGAGTCGTCCTCGGTACGGATGCCGGCCAGGGCGACGACCTTCTCCGCCCGCGCCGCGTCCAGGCCGATCTCGGCCAGCGACTCGATGACCGCACCAGCGCCGATCTTCTCGAGCTTGTCGACGCGCTGCAGCACGGCCGCGGGGTCGTCGATCCCGAGGCCCCGGTAGAAGCCCTCGGCGAGCTGCCTGTTGCTCACCCGCATCAGGACCGGCGGGAGTCCCACCGACACGTGCAGCTTCTCGAGGGCCTCCAGCATGACGAGCGGGATCTCGACGTCGAGGTGGGCCGCGAGGGCGTTCTCGCCGACGATGTCGATGTCAGCCTGCGTGAACTCGCGGTAGCGGCCGTCCTGCGGCCGCTCGCCGCGCCAGACCTTCTGGATCTGGTAGCGCCGGAAGGGGAACGCGAGGTGCCCTGCGTTCTCCAGCACGTACCGCGCGAACGGCACGGTGAGGTCGAAGTGCAGGCCCAGCTCATCGGGGTCAGTCTGGCCGGGGTCGGCGGAGTGACGCCGTACGACGTAGATCTCCTTGTCGATCTCGCCCTTGCGCGCCAGCTGCGACATCGGCTCGACCGCGCGGGTCTCGATGTTCGCGTAGCCATGGAGCTCGAACGTCTCGCGCAGCGCGTCGAGGACGTACTGCTCGACGAACCGTTGCGACGGCAACAGCTCGGGGAAACCGGACAGCGGACGGATGCGACTCACGAGTTCTGCTCCAGGAAGCTGAGTTGTACGTACGGGTTGGTGGCACACTCCATGCCGATGCTCGTTGCCCGACCGTGCCCGGGCAAGAGTGCCAGGTCGTACGGGAAGGTGAGGACGACATCTCGCAGCGACGCGGCCATGTCGCGCATGGAGCCGCCAGGCAGGTCCGTACGGCCGATCGACCCGGCGAACAGCACATCACCGGTGAACAGGCGCCTCTCGAACCCGTCCGAGGCGACAAGCAGCACACTGCCCGGCGTGTGACCCGGAGCGTGCATGACGGTCCACCGCAGGCCTGCAAAGTCGTACGAGTCCGCGTCGACCCATTCGCGTACGTCTGACGGTTCCGGCAGCGTCTCCGAGCCGTACAGCGCCATCACGAGCGGACCTGCCTCCGGGCTCAGTCCGGCAGCAGGATCGCTCAGCAGGTGACGATCAGCCGGATGGATCCAGACGGGAATCCCGTACGCGTCGGCGACGGTGTGCGCGTCCGCCACGTGATCCAGGTGTCCATGGGTAGCGAGAACTGCTACCGGAGTGCGATTGGACTCGCTCAGAAGGCGCTCGACAACCGCTGTGGCGTCCATCCCAGCGTCGACGACGACACATTCATCGCTGTCCGTGGCGCCAACTAGGTAACAGTTTGCCTCCCAGGGCCCGCACGAAGACATGACGGTGAACACACAGGTCAGACTATCGGGCAAGATAGGCGCCATGAGCGAGGCAACCCCGTCACCGGAGTCCTATGGCCGCGTCGACGCCGACGGCACCGTCTACGTGACGACAACCGACGGCGAGCGCAGCGTCGGCCAGATCCCCGACGTGCCCGCCGACGAGGCGTTGGCCTTCTTCACGCGTCGATTCACGGCGCTGGAGACCGAGGTCGGGCTCCTCGAAGAGCGGATCAAACGGGGCGCTCTCAACCCCGACGAGGCGCGCAAGAGCATCTCGTCCGTCAAGTCATCGGTCGTTGACGCGCACGCGGTAGGCGACCTTGCCAGCCTGGTGGCGCGCCTTGAGAGCCTCGCCCCCGTGCTCGCCGAGGCCAACGAGGCCCGCAAGGCCGAGCGCGCGAAGGCCCATGAGGAGACCAAGGCGGCCAAGGAGACCATGGTCGCCGAGGCCGAGAAGATCGCTCTGGGCAGTGACTGGCGCGGTGGCGTCAACCGGTTCCGGACGCTGCTCGACGAGTGGAAGGCACTCCCCCGGGTCGACCGCGCCACCGATGACGACCTCTGGCACCGTTTCTCCTCCGCGCGGACGACGTACACGCGTCGGCGCAAGGCGCAGTTCGCCGAGCAGTCCGCGAAGCGAGACACTGCCCGGCTCGCGAAGGAGGCAATCGTCGCCGAGGCGCGCGAGATCGCTGCTACGACCGAGTGGGGCACCGGTGCCGGCGCGTTCCGCGACCTCATGACGCGTTGGAAGGCCGCTGGGCCTGCTCCCCGCGACATCGACGACCAGCTCTGGGCAGAGTTCCGGGGCATCCAGGACGACTTCTTCGCACGCAGGACCGACGCGGCGACGGCCACCAACGCCGAGTTCAGCGAGAACCTCGAGGCCAAGGTCGCGCTGCTCGATGCGGCCGAGAAGGACATTCTCCCGGTCCGCGACGTCGCGGTAGCCCGGCAGAAGTACCGGACCTTCCTCAGCCACTACAACGAGCACGGACGGGTGCCGCGCGAGCAGATCCGTCCCCTCGAGGGACGTGTCCGCGCGATCGAGAAGGCCATCTCCGAGGCCGAAGAGTCTGAGTGGCGTCGTACGGATCCCGAGACGCGTGAGCGCGCCAGCGGTACGGTGACGCTGCTCAGCGACCAGATCGCGAAGCTCACCGCTCAGCTCGAGAAGGCGACAGCCTCCAAGGACACCAAGAAGGTCGCCGAGCTGACCGCGTCGATCACCACGTACGAGTCGTGGCTGGAGCAGGCCTCGAAGACGCTGGAGGACTTCACCGGCTGAGTCGTGAGCTCGTCGCTACGAGCGCACGCGGTGCACCTCGTACACGCCCGGGAGCGTGTTGAGCCTCTTCATGATGTGCTGGAGATGGGTGGTCTCAGCCGTCTCGAACGTCACCGTCGTGCGGAACTTGCGGTCCTTGCTCGTCTCGAGCCGGATCGACAGGATGCTGACCTTCTCCTCGGCGAGCAGCGACGAGATCTCAGCGAGCATCCCCGTGCGGTCGAGGCCTTCGATGTAGACAGCGACGACGAACGACGACGCCACAGTGTTCGCCCAGGAGACCTCGACGATGCGCTCAGGGGTGGCCAGCAGGTTGCCCGCGTTCGTACAGTCCTTGCGATGTACGGAGACGCCCTGGCTCCGCGTCACGAAGCCGATGATCTCGTCGCCGGGCACCGGTGTGCAGCAGCGCGCCAGCTTGACCCACATCGACGAGTCGCCGTGAACCTCGATGCCGGCCTCGCCGCGTTGCGGCTGGCGCGGGGCTCGGTGGACCGGGTGGTCCTCGAACGTCTCCTCGGCCGCGTCCTCGGGCGTGCCCTGAAGCGCGATGATGTGGTCGACGACGGACTGGGCGCTGATATGGCCCTCCCCGACGGCCGCGTACAGAGCGGGTACGTCGGTGATCTTGAGGTCGGTCGCGACCGCCGTCAGGGTCTGCAGCGTGAGGAGCCGTTGCAGCGGCATCCCCGCACGTCGGAGCTGATGAGCCAGCTCCTCCTTGCCCTGCTCGATCGACTCCTCGCGGCGCTCGCGGGTGAAGTGCTGGCGGATCTTCTGGCGAGCCCTCGGGCTCCGTACGAACTGCAGCCAGTCCCGCGACGGTCCGGCATCCTCGGACTTGCTCGTGATGACGTCGACCACATCGCCGTTGACCAGCGTCGTGTCGAGGCTCACCAGCTTGCCGTTGACGCGGGCGCCGACGCAGCGATGCCCGACCTCCGTGTGGACCGCGTACGCGAAGTCGACCGGCGTCGCGCCGTCCGGGAGCGCCTGCACGTCGCCGCGCGGTGTGAAGACGAAGACCTCGTTGCTCCCCAGGTCGAACGTCAGCGTGTCGAGGAACTCGCGCGGATCCGAGGTCTCCTTCTGCCACTTCGAGAGCTCGTGGACCCAGGACAACTCCTGCTCGCTGGTCGGCCGGGAGTCCTTCGGCCGCTCCTTGTACTTCCAGTGCGCGGCGACGCCGTACTCGGCGCGACGATCCATCTCCTTGGAGCGGATCTGGAACTCGATCGGGCGGCCTCCAGGCCCCATAACCGTCGTGTGCAGCGACTGGTACATGTTGTACTTCGGCAGCGCGATGTAGTCCTTGACCCGGCCCGGCACCGGACGCCAGCGCACGTGGATGACACCCATCGCCGAGTAGCAGTCCGCGTGGTCCTCGACGAGGATCCGCAGACCCAGCAGGTCGTAGATGTCCCCGAACTCCCGGCCACGGACGACCATCTTCTGGTAGATCGAGTAGTAGTGCTTCGGCCGCCCGTACACGGTCGCTGGGATCTTCGCTGAGGCGAGGTCGGCCGTGATCTGGTCGATCACCTCTGCCAGGTAGCGCTCACGGCGTGGCTGGTTCTCCGCAACGAGGTGGACGATCTCGTCGTACACCTTGGGCTGCATCGTCGAGAACGCCAGGTCCTCGAGCTCCCACTTGATCGTGTTCATGCCGAGCCGGTGGGCCAACGGCGCGTAGATGTCGAGCGTCTCCCGGGCGATGCGATTCTGCTTGTCGGGGCGCAGTGAACCCAGTGTCCGCATGTTGTGGAGCCGGTCGGCGAGCTTGATGACCAGGACACGGATGTCGCGGCTCATTGCGACGATCATCTTGCGGATGGACTCCGCCTGGGTGTTCTCGCCGAACTGGATCCTGTCGAGCTTCGTCACCCCGTCGACCATGGCGGCGATCTCCGGGCCGAACTCCGCGGTGAGCTGCTCCATCGTGTACGGGGTGTCCTCCACGGTGTCGTGGAGCAAGGCCGCGCACAGCGTCGGCTCGGTCATGCCGAGCTCGGCGAGGATCGTCGTGACCGCGAGGGGATGCGTGATGTACGCGTCGCCGGACTTGCGGGTCTGGCCGGCATGGTACTGCTCGGCCGTCCGATAGGCACGCTCCAGAAGAGCGAGGTCGGCCTTGGGATGGTTCTGCCTGATGACGTTGAAGAGCGGCTCCAGCACGGCGTGCTGAGGCGCCTTCGGCGCGGTCCAGCGAGCGATCCGCTGCCGCATCCGGAGTCTCGGCTGTTCAGGGCCCGTGTCGGTTCTGGGCAGGCTAGGCGGCAGCGAAACGACCTCCGCTGTCTCTTCCGCGTCCGAGACGATGTCCGGCGACGCGATGCCCTGCTCCGTCACGCCCCTCCCCTATGTGAGTGGAAAGTACCAGTCTAGGCGCGTCGAAGCCGGGTGAGCCTTCAGATCGTGATCAACGCTCCGACGCTTGAGATGCCCATCGATGCGAGGTTCGCCCGGCCGCCCAGGAACCCGAGCTCCATGACCACGGAGACGTGGACGAGATCGGCACCGAGGTGCTTGAGGAGCCGAGATGTCGCGCCGACCGTACCGCCGGTGGCGAGCACGTCGTCGATCACGAGCACGCGAGCGTGCTCCCGGATGGCGTCCTGATGGACGTTGAGGGTGTCGGAGCCGTACTCAAGAGCAAAAGACTCGCTGAAGACGTCCATGGGGAGCTTCCCCGGCTTGCGTACGGGGACGAATCCCACGCCGAGCGCCAAGGCGACAGGGGCTGCGAACACGAACCCGCGCGCCTCCATGCCGACCACCACGTCGATCCCGTGCGGCGCAGCCTCGACGAGCGCGTCGATCGACGCCTGGTAGCCCACCGGGTCAGCAAGCAGCGGCGTGATGTCCTTGTACACGACCCCGGGCTTCGGGAAGTCGGGTACGTCACGGATCAGCGACCAGACGAGTGCGATGCGTTCGTCCTGGGTCTGTGGGGCCATCGTTCTCCTTAGCGCTTGCGACGGTTCCGGGTTTGCTTGGACGGTTGCGCGCGGGGCGTCTGCGGCACAGGCGCCGAACCTGACTCCTCATCGGGCTCGTTGTCCGCCTCGAGGGCGGCCGGCTCTTCAGCAGCCGCCGGCTCTGAGGCCTCCGCGACGGGCGACTCCAGCGACACGGCGGGGGCCT
>DAIPZP010000114.1:0-6182 GCA_036782155.1 Propionibacteriaceae bacterium | reverse complement strand
GGCTCTCCGCCATGTACACCTCGGGCTGGGCAGTGGTCACCGGCGCCTCCTCGGGCCTGGGGCGTGGCTTCGCGACCAGGCTCGCCGCGGACGGGATGTCGGTCGTGCTCGTAGCACGCAGTGCCGGTGTGCTGCACGACCTGGCCGACGAGCTGCGGGAGAAGTACGGCACCAAGGTCGAGGTGATCGCGGCCGACCTGGCCGATCCCGAGGCGCGCGCGGCGGTGGTTGCTGATCTCGAGGCACGTGACGTCGAGCTGCTCATCAACAACGCGGGCTTCGCGACCACCGGCGATTTCGTCGGCGAGAACCCGGCCCGCATCGCCGAGGAGATCTCACTCAACTGCCTGGCTTTGACGATGCTGGCTCGTGCGGCGGTCACCGGGATGGTTGCCCGGGGCCGGGGCGCGATCGTCAACGTCGCGTCCACCGCCGCCTTCCAGCCGATCCCGACGATGGGGGTGTACGCGGCGACGAAGGCTTTCGTGCTGCGGCTCAGCCTCGCGATGTGGCACGAGCTGCGGCCGACGGGTGTCACCGTACTGGCTCTCTGCCCCGGGTCGACGGACACCAACTTCTGGGAGGTGGCCGGCAAGCCCGACGGCCTCGTGCGCCGCCGTACGGTCGCACAGGTCGTCACCACCTGTTTCGACGCGCTCTCTCACGGCAGCCCGGTGGCGATCGACGGGGTTCTCAACACGATCCTCGCGCGGGCGGCGGCATTCCTGCCGGACCGGATCACGCTCGCCGCGGCGCGCATGGTGGCCATCAGGAGTTGATCGGTGCTGTCTGAACGCCGTGGAAGGATGGTCCCGTGCGTCACGTAGATCTGGCCGTCATCGGCTCGGGCAGTGGGAACTCGATCATCGACGATCGTTTCTCTCGTCTCAGTGTTGCGCTGATCGACGAGGGGGATCCGTTCGGCGGCACCTGCCTCAACGAGGGCTGCATCCCGTCGAAGATGTTCGTCCACACCGCAGAGGTGGCGCGCGAGATCCGGGGGGCCGGACGGTACGGGATCCACGCCGAGCCGCCCACGGTCGACTGGCCTGCGATCCGGGACCGGGTGTTCGGGCGGATCGACCCGATCGCGGCGGCCGGCTTGGGGTGGCGCGAGTCGCAGCCAGGCGTGAGCATGATGCGCGGCACGGCGCGGTTCACGGGCGTCCGGGAGCTGGAGGTCTCGTTCCCGGACGGCACGCGTGAGTCGCTCTCCGCGGATCGGATCGTGCTGGCGGCGGGATCGCGACCGAGGATGCCGGAGATTCCCGGGCTCGACGCGCTGGAGCTCGAGGGCAAGGTCCACACGAGCAGCACGATCATGCGGCTCCAGAAGCTCCCCAGCACGATGGTGATACTCGGTGGTGGTTTCGTCGCGGTCGAGTTCGCCCACATCTTCTCAGCGCTGGGCGTCGCCGTGACGCTGATCCACCGCTCCGCGTACCTCCTCCGGCACGCCGACGCCGAGCTCGCGCAGGCGCTCACGGACGAGCTCAGCCAGCGCGTGGTCGTACGGCTCAACCAGTCCGTCGTCGAGGTCGACGGCAACGGGCGCGGCGGGATCGGCGTCTACACGACCGACCTGAACGACATCGAGTACTCCTACGACGCCGAGGTGCTGCTCGTCGCGACCGGGCGGATCCCTAACGGCGACCGGCTGAACCTGGGGGCGACGGGCGTCGAGGTCGATTCGGATGGGTACGTCGTGGTCGACGCTCACCAGCGGACCACCGCCGAGGGCATCTTCGCGCTCGGCGACGTGTCCAACCCGTCGATGCTCAAGCATGCGGCCAACGCCGACGCCCGCGTCGTCCAGCACAATCTGCTGCACCCTGACGACCTGGCGACGTCGAACCACGCCACGATCCCGTACGCGGTGTTCACCGAGCCGCAGCTGGCTGGCATCGGGGCGACGGAGCAAGAGCTGCGCGCCGCCCATACGCCGTACCTGGTAGGCGTGGAGCGCTACGCGGACGTCGCGTACGGGTGGGCTTTGGAAGACCCCGGCGTTCACGTGGCCAAGGTGCTCGTCGACCCGGAGACCCTGCAGCTGCTCGGCTGCCACATCCTGGGGCCACAAGCCTCGACGCTCATCCAGCCGGCCATCCAGGCGATGGCGACCGGGCTCGACGCACGCACGATGGCGCGCGGCCAGTACTGGATCCACCCGGCCCTCACGGAGGTGCTCGAGAACGCCCTGCTTCAGGTGGCGCCCGACCGATGAGGGTGGTGGTCGCCGGGTCTTCCGGGGATGTACGGGCGGTGGAGGCGCTCGCTGTCGGGCTCCGGGATGCGGGACATGAGGCAGTCGTCGTGGAGTCCGCTGAGGCAGTAGGCATCGAGGCCATCGCCGCGGCGGCTAGCGGATCGGATGCGGTGGTCGGGTTCTCGAGCGCCGGCCCCTGGGCTGTGTCCGCGGCGGAGCTCGTGGGCGCGGTGGGGATCCTCGCAGTGCTCGATCCCATGCTGCCGACGCGGGAGTCCGCGCCGGTAGTGGGTGGGGTGCGGCCTCCCGAGAAGTTGTTCCGGCAGGTCGGTGAGCTGTCCGACGCGGTCGGCTGGGTCCGGGTGGGGCATCGGGTGAACCGGGCACGGCGGGCGCTGGGACTGGGGCGGATGGGGAACCCTGTTCACCATCTTCCGATCCTGGGGGCATGGTCACCCGTGCTCGTACCGACGCCGGACGGCTGGGACGCGGGGCGCCTCACGGTGACCGGGGAGTGGTGGGTGCCGTCGGATGAGGACTTCGTTCCGGATGCAGCGTTGGAGACGTTCCTCGCTGCGGGTGACCGACCGATCTACGTAGGCTTCTACTCGATGGAGGGGCCCACGGCGGAGTACGCGGTGGAGTCGATCCTCGAGGCGTACGCGAGCACCTACCGGATCCTGCTCGACTCAGGCGAGGCGGGCAGGCGTGAGCTTCCCGAGAACGTGCATCGCATCAGGGGCGTGCCGGACGAGTGGTTGTTCAGCCGCTGCGGTGCGCTGGTGCATGAGTCCGGGGCGGCTAGGGCACATACGGCGGCTCGCGCCGGCATCCCCTCCATCCCCGTACCCTTCACCCCCCAGCAGCGGTTCTGGGCCGATCGGCTGTACGGGTCGGGGGCAGCGACGAAACCCGTCGACCCGCGCTCCGGCTGGGAGGCCTACAAGGCCGCCCTCCGCGAGACCGTACCTGCCCGCGAGCCCGCCGCAGCGATCGCCGCGCAGATGGCCGGCGAGGACGGTGTCGCCACGGCCGTCGCTGCGATCCAGGACCTCGTGGGCTCTCGGCACTGACCTGCACGGAACCCCGGCCGATCGCCGATCCGGTCAGCCCCGGGCGGGGCGGGCCTCGGGCAGGATCACGGCCTGGGCGATGATGACGCGCTCACCTTCGAACGTCGCGGCGGGCGACCCGTACAGCTCGTAGCCATCGCGGAGGGCCTGCGTCACACGCTCGCTGAACTTGGGGTCGTCGGGGCCGGTGAGCACGCGGTAGGAAAGCCGTACGGAGTCATTCATGACCTCACCGTACGCGCGGCTCAGATGCCCGCGTACGAGTGGAGTCCAGCGAAGACGAGGTTGACGCCGATGAAGTTCCACCAGAACATCGCGAACCCGAGGATCGCGAGGAGAGCGGCCCGCTTTCCCTTCCAACCGGCGGTGGCGCGGGCGTGGAGGTAACCGGCGAAGATGACCCAGGTGACGAGCGACCAGGTCTCCTTGGGGTCCCAGCCCCAGTAGCGGCCCCAGGCGTACTCGGCCCAGATGGAGCCGGCGGCGATCGTGAACGTCCACAGCGGGAACGCGAACGCCAGCAGTCGGTAGCCCATGCGGTCGATGACGTCGGCGGTGGGGAGCCGGGCGAGGTAGCCCTTCACCGTGCCCTTGCGCTCGGCGCGGGCTTGGATGAGGTACAGGATCGCTGCCACGCCGCCGATCGAGAAGGCAGCTCCGGAGACGATCGCCGCCAGGATGTGGATCATGAACCAGACGGAGTGCAGGGCCGGTACGAGGGGGGCGACGGCGACGTAGAACACGGTCGCGGCTAGGCCATTCAGGATCGCGCCGAGGAGCGTGACCGGCAGCCCGAGCCACCGCAGCCCCCACTTCCAGACGCCGAGGAAGTACAGCGCAGCGACCACGACGGCTGCCGTCGTCACGAACTCGTACATGTTGCCCCACGGCGCACGGTGCGCCGCGATGCCGCGGGCGACGATGCCGACCAGATCCACGACGGCGGCGAGGATGGTGAGGTTGAACCCCATCCGCGCGAACACGTCGGCCTTGCGAGGCGGTACGGGCTCGACCGAGGGCTTGTCGAGCAGCGCGACCCCGCCCTTGCCGTCAGCCGCCACCGATTCAGTCACCGTCGCCTCGACGTTGCGGGCCAGCGCCCACTCGAGGGTGTGGAACACCAGCGCCATCAGGTAGAGCACCGCCGCCGTCACGATCGCCAATGCCGAGAAGCTCGCCACCGTCATCCCGTACGCCCTCTCATCGCCGTTGGGGACCCATCCTGCCTCGAGAACCCCCGAAAGTCCTCACCCTGCCGATCAGGGATTCGGCGGGGGTCTCTCCAAGCCGAGGTCGGCAGCCACTGCCGCGATGTCGGCACCGACTCCGGAGCGGCCGTCGACGCGATCCGCACCGGCCGTCCACACCTGACCGCCATCGACCATGAGCCACGCACGTCGCGGCTTCACGGACAGGCTGAGCGCCATGCCGGCGACGGCCAGCAGGACGAACGCGAGGATCGCGCCCATGCCCGGGGTGCTCGATACCTGGAGCTTCACCCAGCGCTGCCAGCCGTCGAACGTCACCAGCCCGAGCCCGTTCGGAAGCACGAACGAATCACCCGGCGAGAGCTGCATCCGCAGCAGGTCGCCGTCCTGGGTGAGCTGCGTCATTCCCGTCTTGTCAAGGGCAAACACGCTCGACGGCACGCCGCTCTCCGCCTTCGGTGGGCCCGACCACGCCGTCAGGAACAGCTGCGGGTTCAGCGCCTCGGGGAACAGCGACACCGGCCCGGAATGGCCCACCGACGCGGTCGGCAGGAAGTACCCCTCCAGCCCGATCCGCTGCGGCCGCGCGTCAGGCACGTTGATCGCGCCCGCCGACTTGAGGTTGGAGTCGAGCGGCTGGAAGACGACCGGACCGGAGTACGCGATGTTGCCGTTCCCGTCCCGTACAGTCACCACCGCCGCATAGCCGTGCCCGACCAGATGCACCTTCGTGCTCCCGATGGTCAGCGGGCTGTTGACCTCGATGCTGTCGGTACGACTTCCGGACGGGTCGGTCACCGTCACGTCAGCCTTGAACTCGCGCGCGGCGCCGGTCTGGACCGGCCCCGTCTCGTACCTCACGTGGAACGCGTCGAGCTTCACCGTGAACGGGTCGAGCTGCCCGGTGAACGCGGCCCCGGCGGTGAAGTCGTCGTACTGGGTGAGCGTGTTCGAGAAGCCCTGCCCCTCGACGACGATCGCGGTGCCGGAGTGGCCCAGCAGCGACCCGAACCCGACCGCCAGCAGCACCCCGAGCAGCGCCACGTGGAACGACAGGTTGCCGAGCTCGCGGATGTAGCCGCGCTCGGCGCAGACGACGTCGCCGACCCGCCGCACCCGGTACCGACGCTTCCGCAGCGACGTCTCGGCCGCCGAGAGAACGTCATCGGTCGGGAGACTCGAGCTGTACGAGAGGGCGCCGGACATCCTCGAGACCGTGCGTGGTGGGGTGGCGGCGGGGGCGCGGGCGGCCCTCAGGTACACGGCGGTCCGGGGCACGATGCAGCCCACCAGCGAGACGAACAGCAGCATGTAGATCGCCGAGAACCACGGTGCGTGGAAGACGTCGAACATCCCGATCTTGTCGAAGAACGGGCCCAGCTTCGTGTGGGCGGCGAGCCACTGGGTCACCGCGAACGGGTTGACCGGACGTTGCGGCACGATACCGCCGGGGATCGCGGCGACGGCGAGCAGGAGCAGCAGGATGATCGCCGTCCGCATGCTCGTCAGTACAGCCCAGGCGAACCTCAGCGAGCCTCTGAGCCCGCCCGGTGGTGCGACCTCGGCTGCGGGCCGCCGCGCTCGCGAACCCGCGATCCCGGGGTCGTCGGCGGTCAGCCCGTCCTCGTCGACCTCGGGTGTCTCCACCTTGTCGACCAGCTCTTCTGTCGAGTCGTCCGCCATCAGATCGGTGCC
>DAIPZP010000113.1:0-6202 GCA_036782155.1 Propionibacteriaceae bacterium | reverse complement strand
GGTACGCGATGAGCGTGCTGATCCAGTCCGGCCTCGACATCTCCGGCGTCATCACGGACCGGTTCGATGCCAGCGAGCACGAGGCCGCGTTCGCCACGGCCGCCTCCGGCCACGGTGGCAAGGTGGTCATGCACTGGTCCTGAGGACCGGGAAGAAGGAGACATGTACGGATGGGGCGACGAGCTGGCCGCAGGGCTCGCGGGGTTGCGCGAGGCCGGCCTCTACAAGGAGGAAGGCCGGCTGGCGTCACCGCAGTCGCGTGAGATCACCGTGGCAGGCAAGCGCGTCATCAACTTCTGCGCCAACAACTACCTCGGGCTCGCCGACCACCCGGCGGTGGTCGCCGCGGCGCACGCGGGCCTCGACGAGTGGGGCTTCGGGATGGCATCCGTACGGTTCATCTGCGGCACCACAGAGCTCCACATCGAGCTCGAGCGGCGCCTGTCCGCGTTCCTCGGCACCGAGGCGACCATCCTGTACTCGTCGTGCTTCGACGCCAACGGAGGCTTCTTCGAGGCCGTCACCGACGACTCCGACGCGATCATCTCCGACGAGCTCAACCACGCGAGCATCATCGACGGCGTACGGCTGTCGAAGGCAGCGCGCTACCGCTACCGGAACCGCGACCTCGACGACCTCGCCGTACAGCTCCAGGCCGCAGCGGGCGCCCGGCGCCGGATCATCGCGACCGATGGCGTGTTCTCGATGGACGGCTACCTCGCTCCGCTGCCCGGCATCTGCGACCTCGCCGAGGCCCACGACGCGCTGGTCATGGTCGACGACTCCCACGCGGTCGGCTTCATCGGGGAGTCCGGCGCCGGCACGCCTGAGCACCTCGGCGTACAGGGCAGGGTCGACGTCATCACCGGCACGCTCGGCAAGGCGCTGGGCGGGGCGTCCGGAGGGTACGTGTCCGGGCCGGCCGAGATCGTCGAGTGGCTGCGGCAACGCTCGCGCCCGTACCTGTTCAGCAACTCGCTCGCGCCGAGCATCGTCGCGGCGTCGCTCGCTGTGCTCGACCTGCTCGCGTCGTCGGGAGACCTGCGCCAGACGCTGCGCGACAACACCGCGTACTTCCGTAGCCGCCTCGCCGAGCTCGGCTTCGACGTACCGGTCAGCGACCACCCGATCGTGCCGGTCATGATCGGCGACGCGGCGGTGGCGTCGCGGATGGCCGACGACCTCGTGGAGCGTGGCGTGTACGTGAGGGCGTTCTCGTACCCCGTGGTGCCTCAGGGCAAGGCCCGCATCCGTACCCAGCTGTCCGCCGCCCACACCCGCGAGGATCTGGACATGGCGCTGGCGGCCTTCGTGGCCGCGCGCGACGCCGTACGTTGACCGCCATGAGCGACTCTGCGGCCACGTGGCGTACGGACGAGCGGACGATGCTGGACGCGTTCCTCGACGACTACCGGGCCGAGCTGCGAGGCACCCTCGACGGGCTCACCGAGGAGCAGGCGCGCCGTTCGCTCGTACCGTCGCTGACCACTCTCCTCGGCCTGGTCAAGCACGCGTCGTTCGTCGAGCTCGCCTGGTTCGACGAGGGGATCACGTTCCGGCCGCGCGCCGATTTCGGGTTCGCCAGCAGCGTCGAGGAGTCGTTCACGCTCACCGACGAGGACACGATCGCCTCGGTCCTCGAGCGGTACGACGCGGTCTGCGAGGCGTCACGACAGCGCATCGCGGCAATGTCGCTGGACGACCTCATCCTCGGCAACCGCCGCGGGCCGATCTCCTTGCGGTGGGTGGTCATCCACGTCATCGCCGAGATCGCCCAGCACGCCGGCCATGCCGACATCCTGCGTGAGCAGGTTCTCGCCGCCGACCAGACACCGCTCGTCCACTGACACGCCCGGGGCCGCTCGCGAGCATGGCGTTCCGTCGATCCACTGTGGAAGGCTGTGAGCGACGAAGGAGGAGCTATGGCCGGCGTAGCAGAGATCCACACCCAGGCGACACTCGTACCCAGCAAGCTCGAGCTGATGCAGGCCTGGTTGCCCACACAGGCCTGGTTCACCGGCGACGCGCGCGACCTGGCGCAGGTCGGCCAGTTCCGGTTCGTCGACCCGGCGGGGGCCGTCGGGATCCAGGTCATGCTCGTGACGAGCGGCGAGATCCTGTACCAGGTGCCGCTCACGTACCGGGACGCACCGCTCGCCGGCGCTGAGGCCGCGCTCGCAGGCACGATGGAGCACTCCGTGCTCGGCACGCGCTGGGTGTACGACGCGATGTCCGACCCCGTCTACGCCTCCGAGCTGCTCCGTACGATCGTGGAGGGCGACACGGGCGCGGGCGTGCCGGCGGGTGCCGCGCCGACGACTCCCGTACAGGGCTCGGGCGCGGAAGGCGTCGAGCTCGTGCCGGGCGAACGCCATGGCGACGACCTCATCGCGTACGGCCCGCTCACCATCCACGTCTCGCGCCACCCGGACGAGGCGGAGCCGATCGGCGCGCAGGGCGTCCTGACCGCGGAGCTAGCCCTTGATGGGGACGAGTTCACTCTGGTGCTCGCCGAGCTCCGTCGGGCCTGACCTGTAGGCTCACGGGGTGAGCGACGACCAGCAACCCGACGAGGCGGCGCTCGCCGACGAGGCCACCGGGCCGCGCGAATGGTGGGACGACCCTCGGCTTCCGTGGCGCCATAAGCCCACACGTGCCGACATCGCCTGCTACACCTGGATCGCGATCCTCGGTGTGTATGCCATCGTCATGCTCCCGCTTCGCCCGATGCTGCTCGCCAACCCGCCGCTGTCAGCCGTCATCAACGGCGGTCGGACGAGCGTGGTCGCGACCGGTGCCTGGATCGAGGTCAACGGCGGGCCGATCGCCATCTTCTGGCTGGCAGTGAGCCTGTCGATCGTCAAGTTCGACTGGGTGTACTGGTGGGCCGGCAAGCTCTGGGGCCCGGTGATCCTCGAGACGTTCACGGGCCGCAGCAAGATGTCGAAGCGGCGCGCCGAGATCGTGCTGAAGTTCACCCACCGGTACGAGACGCTCGCCGTCATCGCCACGTATCTCCCGCTTCCCCTCCCCATGGCCCTCATCTACGCTGCCGTCGGCGCGTCCGGCATGAGGCTGCGGAAGTTCCTCATCATCGACATCATCACGGCCGCGGTGACGCAGGCGGCCTGGCTCGCGCTCGGCTGGCGGATCGGCGAGCCAGCGGTACGGATCGTGCGGATCTACGCCGACTACTCCCTGTACGTGACGATCGGGATCCTCGTGGTCATGCTCGCCACCTGGTGGTGGCGTCGCTCGCGCACCAAGCGCACCGCCTGAGTCAGGCGGGAAGGCGGGAAGCCATCATCGCGACGCGGCGGCGCGCTGCCGAGAGCGTCGCGCCATCCCGTCGTACGGCGAGGTAGACCAGCAGGCCTTCGCGGTTGTCGGTGGTCCGTACGGCGAAGATGTGGTGATGCGAGCCCTGTGAGACGAGCATGCCTTCGGCGAGCTCCGTCAGGCCGAGGTCGCTGATCGTACGGAGCTGGTAGCGCACCGCCGTCGCGAACCCGGCAGCCGCGACATCGAGGTCGAATCCTGGTGTTCCCGCCTGAGCCAAGGTCATGCCGGTGCCGATGTCGATGAGCGCGGCACCTTCGGCGCCGGTCGTCGTCTCGACCAGCTCATCGAGCTTGTCCTGGAGCTTCGACACGCGGGATCCTTCATCGGCTGACCGGTCAGGGATCAATCTACGGCGCGAACCGACCCCGGCCCAACCCCCTGAGAGCCATCTCACCACGCGTCGCCTCTGGGCAGGCCCCGCCGGAAGGGCCGATCTAGGCTGGCTGGGTGAAGATCAGCATCGTCGAAGGCGACATCACGGACATACGGGTCGACGCGATCGTCAACGCGGCGAACTCAGGGCTGTTGGGCGGTGGCGGTGTCGACGGAGCGATCCACGCAGCGGGTGGCCCCGAGATCCTGGTGGCCTGTCGCCAGCTCCGCGACACAACGCTTCCCGCCGGCCTGCCCCCCGGCCAGGCGGTCGCGACGACAGCGGGCCGGTTGCCGGCTACGTGGGTGATCCACACGGTCGGGCCTGTCTACTCGACGCGTGAGGACCGACGGGCGACGTTGCTGCAGGCGTACACGTCATGCCTGCACGTGGCGGACGAGCTGGGCGCGCACAGCGTGGCGTTCCCCCTGCTGAGCGCCGGCGTCTACGGCTGGCCACTGCAGGACGCGGCGGATGCCGCTGTGGAAGCAGTGAAAACGGCACAGTCCGCGGTCGAGGACGTGCGGCTCGTGGCGTTCGGCGGCAAAGCCCGCGCAGCCCTGGAGCGTGCCCTCAGCACGCACTGAGCCGATCAGATGAACGCGCGGGAGGCCTGGGCCACGATCTGGAGGTCCAGCTCTTCCTCCTGGCGGCGGTGCTCGGACTCCTCGGCCTCCTGCTCGACGGCAAGCTCCTCGGCGAGAGCACTGCTCTCGTCGTCCTCCCAGACGCGCCGGGGACGCTTCTCCGCCTCGCGCGCCCACAGGGTGAGCTGATCGGCGGTGGTGTCCTTGCTGAGGGTGTTGCGCCAGACGAGTCCGTCACGCACGACGCAGACACGGTCGGACCAGTCGAGCGCGTCCTCGTAGTCGGTCGAGAGCAGGATCGCTGACTTGCCGCTCTCGGTGAGCTCGGACAGCATCTTGTGCACGTCGTGCCGTGAGCTCATGTCGAGCCCGCGGGTCGGCTCGTTGAGAATCATGATGTCGCAGTCCTCGCTCATGAAGCGGGCGAGCGCGATCTTCTGCTGGTCGCCGCCGGAGAGCGCGTCGACCTTGCCGAGGATGCTCTTGGCCTTGACCTGGAACTTGCCGAGGACGCCGATGATGTCGCGCAGGGCGGCCACCTCGTCGTCGAAGTCGACGTCTGCGCCCCAGCCGCCTGACATGAGGCTGCGGGCGATGCTCTCGTCCTGAGACACGCCGAGGTCGATGTCGTCCTCGGAGAAGTACGTGATGCGCAGCGCGGCCGCGTCCTCGGGACGGGTGATCCGGCGCTGCTGGCCGAAGATCTCGAGGTCGTCGAACGTGCCGGGCCGGTCGCCGGTGATGGCGCCGACGATGTCGGGGATGCCGGAATGGCGCGGGCCCACGAACGCCAGCACCTCGCCGCGGTGGAGCTCGAAGTCGACACCCTTGAGGGTCTCGCCGCGCAGGTTCTTGGCGCGGAGAACGATTTCGGGACTGTGCGTCGTGAGGCGCTTGTCGCGGGAGACGACGCGGCCGAACATCACCTCGGCCATCCGCTCGGTCGTCGTCTGCGCCGACTTCTGGATGTCGACGATGACGCCTTCGCGCAGGATCGCGACGCGGTTGGTGATGTCCTTGACCTCGTGCAGGCGGTGCGAGATGTAGACGACGCTGCGGCCCTGACGGGTCAGGCGGCTGGTGATGAAGTGAAGATCAGCGATCTCTCGTACGTTGAACGTCGCAGCAACCTCGTCGACGAGCACGATCTGGGCGTCGTCGGCCAGGAGCCGTACGGCCTCGACCAGACCCATCTCGGGACGGAGCAGGTGACCCATGCGGGCATCGGGAGAGATGTGGACGCCGGCCTCGTTGAGGAGCCACTGCGCCTGACGGCGGAGGGACTCGTGCGGGCGGTCGGCCTGGTAGGTGTTGCGGTAGATCGCCTGGGCCACCGTGAGGGAGCCGTCGATCTGGAAGTTCTGCTCGATGATGCCGATGCCGAGACCGCGCGCTTCGGCCTTGTCGATCGGGTGGTACAGCTCGTCCTCGATCAGCATGGACCCCGAGTCGGCACGGTAGGCGCCCGAGATGATGCTCATGAGGGTCGACTTGCCGGCTCCGTTCGCGCCGATGAGACCGAGGACCTCGCCGGGACGGATGTCGAGGTCGATGCCACGAAGGACCGGCATTCCAGCATGGGCCTTCGTGACGCCGCGGACGGTCAACAGGTCAGACATGCTTCCTCTCCTGAAGCGGGTCCGCACCGCTTCGCGCCGTGAAGACTCCCCGATCTCCAGTCCGCATCACTTTTGCCGAACTGTACGAGGCCAGGGGTGTAGTTGTCTCTAGCTCTCGGGGCAGATGCTGGCAGCCGGCGATCCCTGGCACCGGACAAATGGGGAGACTCTCACTGGTCAGCCGACAACGAACGAGCCCGTACGAAGCACTCTGTCGTACGCTGCCGCCCATGTCTGAGCCTTCCGCACCGCCTCCCGAGGACCGGGACTGGACGTACGTC
>DAIPZP010000112.1:0-6208 GCA_036782155.1 Propionibacteriaceae bacterium | reverse complement strand
GGGTGGTGCGGTGCAAGCCCTGGTAGGTGAGGCCGGCAGCCGGCTGCGCGTCGCCGGACAGCGTCGTGGGCACGGTGCTCACCAGGGAGGCGCCGATCCGGAGCGCGGTGACCCACTCGCCGGCGTTGGAGAAGTACGCCACCGTGGATCCGTCCGCGTTGAGCGCGCCGACAGTCACCTGAGGGACTCGGCTCGGGTCGTCGGGCGCGGCGGCGAAGGCGGCTGGGTACATCGGACGCGTCGTACCGCTGTTTCCGGCTGACGCGACCACGGCCACACCCCACCGGCCGAAGTCGGCGAGGATGGCCGCGAACGGTCCGTCGAACGCGATGTCGGTCGGGTCCTCGTGGTAGTAGCCGAGGGACAGGTTGAGGACGTCGATGACGAGGTCCGGTCGGCCGTTGAGCACTCCGTCGATGTGCCGGTAGAGCAGGGCCGAGAGCGTGACCATGAGGCCGGACTCCGCGACGACGCCGTCGTCGGCCATGACGGGGATGGCGAGCAACCTGGCGGAGGGGCAGACCTGCCGGATGATGCCGCAGATGAACGTGCCGTGCCCCGCGTCGCTCCCGACGGAACCGTCGAGCGGGTTGACCGGCGCCTGGTGCCACTCGGCCCCGGGCAGGTTCCCGTACATACCGAGCAGGTACGGACCGTACGTGACGTGAGAGGTCGCCAGCGCCGCGTCGGCGAACCAGGGGTGCTCGCCAAGCCCGGTGTCGAGCATGGCGACGACCGGTCGGCGCGCGGGTGTGGGCGCGGTGCACGCAGGATCGGCGATGAGCACGGCCACGGGCGAGCGTCCGCCGAAGCCTGGCATCCCGTACTGCTGCATCGCCGAGACCCCCGCGAGGTACGGGACGCCTGCGAGGTACGGGACGCCTGCCAAGTAGGGGACACCCGCGAGGTAGGGAACGCCGGCGAGATAGGGGACGCCGGCCAGGTACGGAGCGGTTGTCACCACGTGGTCGAGGCCAACGGCGTACGGGCCAAGGATCGTACGAAGCTGTGCGACCAACGACACGAGGTCGACGCTCGGGACCGCCTCGGCCTCGTACGTGAGCGTCACTTTGTGCAGCGCCAGTACGGCGGTCTCGCTGAGCGGCTTGAGATCCGCGCGGAACAAGGGGGCGACGCTGACTCCGACGCCGGGTCCAACGAGCCGAGCGATCACCGCCTGCGCTGCGGCGGGATCGCGGGCGAACACGATGAGGCTGTCCGCGACGTACGCAGTGGGCTGCAGTGCGCTGCCACGGGGTGCGGATGAAGGGTCGAGGACTCGGATGTCGAGGCTCGGCAGCTGTTCGGGTCGGGCGACGGGCTTGATCATCGACGTCCTTTCATAGGCACTACGACTCCGAAGAGGCCCAGATCACGTCTGTGATACGTCACTTTGCTGCCAATTCCTCACCTTTACTAGAGGCGACGGCCGGTGAACCCTCAAGATCGTCGTGACTACTAGGTTGTGGGGCACGCCGATGCGGAGGAGAACGATGACCGAGAAGCCCGAGCCCCGGTACCAGGTGACCGTCGAGCGGACATCCGCGGGGACCTTCGTGGCCCGCAACCGCCGGGGCGGCGAGGTCAGGTTCTCGACCGGTGAGGACGGCGGTTTCGCGCCTGTCGAGCTGCTGCTCGCCGCGATCGCCGGCTGCTCATCGATCGACGTCGACACCCTCGTGACGCGCCGCGCCGAGCCTCTCTCTTTCGTCGCCACCGCGACGGGTGAGCGCGACCGCAACGAGGCCGGTGCCTCGTACGCGACAGACCTCAACGTGACGTTCGACCTGGAGTTCGGCGAGAGCGAGGGCGCCGACAAGGCGCGTGCGCTGCTCCCCGAGGCCGTCCGCCTGTCTCATGACCGGCTGTGTACGGTCTCGAACACCGTCCGCCGCGGCACCCCGGTGACGATGGGCGTCGCCGACCCGAGCACCCGCTGAGCGTACGGACGGTACGGGCTCATGCGCCGCTACCCTTGTCGTCATGGCTGACGCACTCCGTACCGACATGGGTGGGATCGGTCGGTACCGGAGACTGGCGTCCGTCGACGTGCTTGATCCGAGGCTCACTGTCGTCGAGCAGTTCACGCGGAGCCGGTGGTTGTGGGCGAGCGTCGTGGTGTTCCTCCTGGGCGTCTTCTCGCTGGTGAGGTTGAACGTCATCCTCACCGCCGACATCAAGACCGACACCGGGACCGTCCCGGGCCTCAACAGCGATGCGATGTGGCAGTCGGCGAACTATGCGTTCCCGACCCTGGCGGTCTGGTCGATCCTGTTCCTCGCCGTCGACCGCTGGCGGCCTCAACGGTGGTTGCTGTGGGCGTTGGCGCTGTTCTGGGGATCCTCGATCGCCGCGTACGGGTCGATCGTGGTCAACTCCTGGGCCGCCGAGCGTCTGTCGATCGACCAGAACGGCAACCAGCTCGCCGGAGCGAGAGCCGCCATCTACGTCGCGCCTTTCGTCGAGGAGTTCTTCAAGGCGACCGTGCTGTTCCTCGTCGCGTTCCTCGATCGCCGCCGCCTCACGAGCAAGCTCAGCCTCGTGAGCCTCGCGGGTCTGTCCGCGATCGGCTTCGCGTTCAGCGAGAACATCGTCTACTTCGCGCGGGCGCTCGTGTACGGAAGCATGCAGGCGAGTACGGGCGATGTCGCCGCTGCCGTCGCGCAGCTCGTGCAGACGCGTGGGCTGTGGACGAGCTTCGGCCATCCCCTGTTCACGTCGATGACGGCGATGGGGCTCGCGATCGGGCTTCGGAGCCGGGCCAAGGTGGTCAGGGTGCTCTCGCCGATCGCCGGCTACCTGCTCGCTGCGCTGCTGCACATGACGTTCAACACAGTCGCCAGCCTGTTCCCCGACAACTACCAGAAGACGATCTACTTCTCGATCGCGCTGCCCATCCTGGCGGGCGTCGTGATGTACGCGGTCGTGCAGGTGTTCCGCGAGGGACGAGTGATCCGGTACCGGCTCTCGGACTACGTGATGGCCGGCTGGGTCCCCGACACGTACCCGCTCCTGTTCTCGAAGATCTTCCAGCGCCTGCGCATGCTGGTGCTGTCGCCGTGGTGGGGCAACGCGCTCGCCACGTACAAGCTGCAGCGGGCGGTGTCCGAACTCGCCTACCTGCGCGACCAGATCACGCGTGGCACCGTCGATGCCGCAGGGCTGTGGCGCGAGCGGGAACTGCTGTACGCGATCCGCGATGACAAGGCCGCCGGGGCGCTCGATGACGCTCGTGGCCTGAAGCCGTACTGGAAGAAGCCGCAGCCCGCGTACCTCACGGACTGGGCGCCTCCCGTCTATCCCGGACCTGCCGGAATCGGTGGCCAGCTCCCCGCCCCCGCAATGGTTTCACCGCCACTAGGATCGGCTCCGACCCAGTCGGTCGTGGACCCGCGGTGGGGGCCACCGAAGGCCTAGGAGGGCCATGGCCAGTCCTCTGACCATCGCGTTGACCGATCTTCGGGACGCGTTGGCATCTGTCAGGCTGCCGTTACCCCTCCCACGCGCCGCGGAGCTCACCGGACTGTCCAGGGACTTCTCGAAACAGCTCGACGACTACGTCCTGCCCAGGCTGCAGCGGATCGAAGCGCCACTGCTGGCCGTCGTCGGCGGCTCCACGGGTGCCGGCAAGTCGACGCTCGTGAACTCCCTCATCGGCCGGGTCGTGACGAAGCCGGGCGTGATCCGGCCCACCACGAGGTCGCCGGTGCTCGTGTACCACCCGGACGACGCGCGCTGGTTCGCCGACGAGCGGATCCTTCCCGGCCTGATCCGTTCCAACGCGTCGAGCGACGACACACGTTCGCTTCACCTCGTACCGGAGCCGACGTTGCCCCGAGGACTCGCGGTTCTCGACGCGCCTGACATCGACTCGGTCGTCGTGGAGAACCGGCGACTCGCGGCGCAGCTGCTGTCGGCGGCCGACCTATGGCTGTTCGTGACGAGCGCGGCGCGGTACGCGGACGCGGTGCCGTGGGACTACCTCGCGAGCGCCGTGGACCGCAGCGCCGCGGTAGCGGTCGTCGTGGACCGGGTCCCGCCGGCAGCCATGGCCGAGGTCCCGCCCCATCTGGGCCAGATGATGACCGAGCGCGGGCTGGCATCGTCGCCGCTGTTCGCCGTACCGGAGACCACGACCGACGCCGACGGCCTGCTTCCCGACGCGGCGGTGGCTCCGATCCGTGGCTGGCTGGCTGCGTTGGCGGCCGACCAGAACACCCGAGCCAGGGTCGTCATGCAGACGCTCGACGGGGCGATCGGGTCGCTCACCCGCCAGGCGCCGGACATCGCGCAGGCCGTCGACGATCAGCTCGAGGCACTGGAGCAGCTGCGCTCGGATGCGAATGCGTCGTACCAGGAGGCTGTACGGACGGTGAACGTCCAGTCGGCCGACGGCACCCTGTTGCGTGGTGAGGTGCTGGCGCGCTGGCACGACTTCGTCGGTACGGGGGAGTTCTTCCGGGCTTTGGAGCAGAAGATCGGCTGGCTACGCGACCGGATCTGGGCCGCGATCAAGGGCGAGCCGAAGGGCGCGTCCGATGTCGCTGTAGCGGTCGAGTCAGGGCTCGAGGCGTTGCTGCGCGAGGAGGGGGAGAAGGCGGCTGAACGTGCTGAGGCGGCCTGGCGAGCGAATCCCGCTGGCCGGATGCTCCTCGACCGTGCCGGCGCCGATCTCCGGCGGGTCTCTGAGGACTACCCGTCCCGTGCGGCTCGGGCGATCAGGGCGTGGCAGGGCGACGTGATGGAGCTTGTGAGCGACGAAGGCTCCGGTCGCCGGACCAAGGCGCGCATCGCCGCGTTCGGCGTCAACGGCGTTGGCGTGGCACTGATGCTCGTCGCCTTCGCGCACACCGGCGGGCTCGTGGGTGCCGAGGTGGGTGTCGCGGGTGGTACTGCCGTCCTCGCCCAGCGCGTACTAGAGGCAGTGTTCGGCGACGACGCCGTACGGCGACTGGCCAAGAAGGCCAAGGACGATCTCGACGCCCGCGTCGAAGGTCTGCTCGCCGGCGAGCTGTCCCGGTTCCACGCCGCGCTCGATGCTGTGGGCATCGACCCGCCGGTGGCCGAGCGGATCCGTACGGCCGCTGTCGCAGCCGACGAAGGCCGGGCGCTGGAGATGCACCAGCTCGGGCTCACGGCCGTTGGGGCAGGAGACACGCCGGTGATCGCGCCGTACGAGCGGGAGCAGGTCGACCTGCGGCAGGTGGACGCGCCGACCGCCGAGGTGGTCGACGGCGAGGTGCTGCCGTGAAGAAGCGCTCAGGGCTGCCCGACCGCCTGGCAGCGCTCCGAGAGGCGATGGATGCCGCGCGCGGACGCATCGACTCCGACGTCGAGGCCGGCATCGACGCGATCCTTGCCCGCGTCGACGGGAGGCTCGCGTTCTCGGGGGACGTGACGATCGTGGCCTTGGCCGGTGCGACCGGCTCAGGCAAGTCGTCCCTGTTCAACGCGGTGTCCGGTACGACATTGGCCGAACCCGGCGTGCGGCGACCGACGACCGCCGCGGCGATGGCGGCCGTGTTCGGCGAGGACCAGAGCGAGCTGCTCGACTGGCTGGACGTACCGCGCCGACACCTCGTGACTGGTGCTGAGGACCTGTCCGGGCTCATCCTCCTCGACCTGCCCGACCATGACTCGACGCAGCAGTCGCATCGGGAGATCGTCGACAGGCTCGTCGAGCTCGTCGACCAGTTCGTGTGGGTCGTGGATCCGCAGAAGTACGCGGACGCGGCGCTGCACGACCGCTACCTCAAGCCGCTCGCCGCGCACGCGGACGTCATGGTGGTCGCGCTGAACCAGATCGACCGTGTCGCCGAGGCGCACCGGCAGGGCATGATCGCCGACCTGCGACGGCTCCTGGACGCGGAGGGGCTGTCGGACGCCCGGCTCTTGGCCGTGTCGGCCGTGACCGGTGAGGGTCTCAGCGACCTGCGCGCGGAGCTGGTGACGCTGATCAAGGGGAAGCAGACGGCGGCGAAGCGCTTGTCGGGCGACGTGACGGGCGCCATGGGGTCACTGGCGCCGCAGCTCGGCGACGCCGACGCGGACGGGGTGCCGAAGAAGCGTGCGGCCCACCTCATCCACACGCTGGCCGTCGCTGCCGGTGTACCCGTGGTCGTCGAGGCCGTGAAGAAGTCCTGGCGACTTCGCGGCGGCATCGCGACAGGGTGGCCGGTCGTGGTGTGGCTGGCGCGTGGGCTGGGCG
>DAIPZP010000111.1:0-6224 GCA_036782155.1 Propionibacteriaceae bacterium | reverse complement strand
GGCAGTCAGCCCCCAAGTCTAGGGCCAAGTGCCCCGCGTCCGGAAACCCTGGACGATCGACGCGGCTGCTGAGCGCGGCGGCGTCCACGCTGATGCCGGGCGACTTCAGCGCGCGCGCCCACGCCTTACGGCGCGTGGCCGCTTCGATGCAGGCAGGCAGCGGGTGGACCCAGGCGCCCCGGCCCGGGAGTCGTCGCCGTTCGTCGAGGGTGATTCCCCCTGTATCTGCGACGACGCGTACCAGCTCGGTGATCGGGGCACGGGTCCGACAGCCGATGCAGGTGCGTTCGGGATGGGCCACGCGCTCACGGTAGCCGACCGACCCACTCGTACGAACAACTCAGGTAGCGCACAGCCCTCACCCAGGAAGCGGGTCTGTGATGTGACGTGTCGGAGAAACCGATCCGGGAAACGGAGGCAGCGATCGCACAGCACGAGAACCCTTCCACCGCTGGACCCGGCATCGATCCCGATGCCGGGTCTTGGTGCGTCTAGGCCTTCTCTCCCACTGTGACGTCGGGCCGGATGTCGATCCGCCAGCCGGTCAGCCTCGCCGCGAGACGCGCGTTCTGACCTTCGCGGCCAATCGCGAGGCTCAGCTGGTAGTCAGGAACCACGACACGGGCCGACCTGGCGCTCGCGTCCACGATCTCGACGCTCGACACCCGCGCAGGCGACAGCGCGGAGGCGACGAACTTCGCCGGGTCCTCGGACCAGTCCACGATGTCGATCTTCTCGTCGCTCAGCTCGTGCATCACCGCCCGTACCCGCTGACCCATCGGACCGATGCAGGCGCCCTTCGCCGACACGTCGGGGTTGGTGCTGCGCACCGCGAGCTTCGTACGGTGCCCGGCTTCGCGCGCGATCGACTTGATCTCGACGATGCCCTGCTCGATCTCCGGCACCTCGAGCTTGAACAGCTTCTCGACCAGCCCCGGGTGCGTACGGGACACGACGACCTGGAGGCCGCGCAGCTCGCGCCGTACCGCGACCACGTACACGCGCAGCCGTCGGCCGTGGCTGTAGTCCTCACCCGGGACCTGTTCGGCCTGCGGCAGGATCGCCTCGACCTTGCCCAGGTCGACGCGCACGGTGGGACTGTGACGGTCCTGCTGGACGACGCCGAGCAGGATGTCGCCCTCGATCGCGGCGAAGTGCCCGTACTTCTGGTCGTCCTCCGCCTCGCGCAGCCGCTGCATGACGATCTGGCGCGCTGTGGCGGCGGCGATCCGGCCGAAGTCGGTCGGTGTGTCGTCGTACTCGCCGACCTTCTCCCCGTCCTCGTTCAGCTCCGGCGCGAAGACGTGGACCGCGCCCGACTTGCGGTCGATCGTGACCCGCCCGCCCGGGACATGCTTCTCGGTCTTCTCGTAGGCATTGAGCAGGGCGTCCTCGAGCGCCTCGATGACGACCGAGATGGGGATGTCCTTGTCAGCCTCCAGCTGCCGCAGCGCGGCCATGTCGATGTTCATGTCACTCCTCGTCTGCGCTGTCGTCGAGCTCAACCTCAGCGGGCCTGTTGAGCTCCACCTGGACTGCGGCGCGCTTGACGTCGCTGAACGCGACCACGGCCTCCGCGCCGTCCACGGTGAGCGTGACACTGGTGTCTGTCGTAGCGGTGATCCGTCCGGTGAGCCTGCTGCCGTCGGCGCGGGTCACCAGCACCAGCCGGCCTGTGTTGCGCCGCCAGTGGGCGGGCTTGGTCAGCGGAGCGCCCACCCCGCGTGAGCTCACCTCGAGGACGTACGACTGCGTTCCGGTCAGGTCGGACTCGTCCAGTGCGTCGGACACAGCCCTGGTCGCGTCGGCTACCTCGTCGAGAAGCGGACCGCGGCCCTTCGGGCCGTCACCGTCGACACTGATCCGCAGCACCGAGCGTGAACCTGCCCCCACCACCACGAGATCATCGAGCTCCAGGCCACGGTCAGCGAGGACCGGTTCCAGCAGCGCGCGCAACGCAGCGACATTCATGTTCGGTCCTCCGATTGGGTCGAGCTGTTGTGCAGGCAAGCATAGGCCACACCGCTAACGTGAAGGCATGGATCGCCGGACCCTGCTGCTGGGCATCGTGGGTCTCGGCGCAGCCGGATGCTCGGTGACGGACCCCCGGATCAAGGGAACCCCTCAGCCTCTGTTCACGCCCCCGCCCCCGGTCCCCCTCGTCGGCGCGGACCACCTGGCCGGGCTCGAGGCAGGCGCGGCGGCGCTCCTGACCGCCATGGCCGCGGCCCCTTGGGCGGGTGGTGACGCACCCAGGTACCAGCTGCTCGCCAGCATCCACCACACGCACCACGCGGTGCTGGCCTCAGCTGAGCCCCTCCGTCGCCAAGCGGTCGCTGTCGAGCCTGCGACCATCGCCGCGCCCGCCACGCGCGAGCTGGGTTTGGCCAGTGCCAGCAGCACCCTCACCACCCTGCATGACGCCCACACCGCCCTGGCTGCTCAGACCACCGGCGTGCTGGCGGCGTTCTGGGCGTCGCAGGCTGCCGCTGCCGTCCAGTCGCGGACCGCCCTGACGACCGCCGTGTCCAGCGTGACCAAGACCGTGCCACTACGTGAGGTTGCCGCGGCGGCACCGTCCTCCGCCGAAAACGCGCTCCTGGACCGCTACCACGAGGCGGTGTACGGACTGGAGTCGGCGCTGGGTCGGCTGACGACGGCGAGCTCGGCCCGGACGGCCCTGGACGGCATCGTGGTGGCGGTGAAGTCCCAGCGAGATGCCCTCACCGCCCGCGCCAGGGCTGCATCGCAGACACCTGAGCCCGGCGCCGCGGCGTACTCCATCCCGGCGACATCCTCCGACGAGGCTGCGCTCGGGCTCGTCGCCACGCTGTTGGCTGCGATCTCCCAGGCGGCCGCCGTCGCGGTGGCCAGTGCCACCACCGACGTCAGCACCGCGGTCGGTGACCTCGTCGACGCATCGACCCTCGGGCTGCCGCTGGGCATGGGGCTCGCTGAGTACCCGGGCTGGCCCGACTCCTGACCCTGTGCACAACTTCCCCACGCCGCTCGGGGACCCGCAAGGCTTGAGCCATGACCTTCCAAGACCTGCCCCACGACCTGTCCCTCCACCCCCTCACGGACCCGCGGCTCGTCGCCGATGTCCTCGACCTCTGCGTACCCCTCCGGGATCGGCAGGCCGGCGCTCTCTGCGTCCTGATCTGCGACGAACGGGATTGTCTGGCGCAACCGGTGGTGATCGGCGAGATCGGCCGCCCCAGGGCCGACGAACGCCTCGAGCTCTTGGGAAACATCGTCCAGATGGCTCAGGGAGTGATGCCCGGAGGCGCGCTTCTGCTGGCCATCGCGCGAGCGGACGGCCTGTCACTTACCGCTGACGACGAGCTGTGGGCGACGACGGCAGCCGTCGCAGCCGACGATTACCGGCTCCTCGGCGTCCATGTCGTCACGATGCACGGCAGCCGCGAGATCCCGTATCCCTCGGCGGCGTGAGGACCGGCGTCACCGGTCACACGAAGAGCTGCAGGGTGTCCCAGGCGAGCTTGAGCGCCAGGAGGCTGATGGCGACGAGGAACACTTTGCGGACGAAGCCATTGCCGTGGCGGATCGCCATGCGGGCGCCGATGGCGCCTCCCGAGAGGTTCGCCACCGCCATCACCGCGCCGATGCCCCACAGCACGTGGCCGCTGAGACCCAGGACGACGAGCGCGGCGATGTTCGTCGTGAGGTTCGCCAGCTTGGTCAGGACCGTCGCCTGCAGGAACCCGTACCCGATGACGGCGACCAGCAGGATGACGAAGAACGTGCCCGTCCCGGGGCCAACGAGCCCGTCCCAGAGCCCGACGCCTCCTCCGATAGCGACGACGCGGAGGATGCGCGCCGGGCCTTCGTGCTTGAGCTGGGTCTCCAACCCCATGGCCGGCCGGCGCAGCGTGTAGACACCGACGACGATCACCGTGGCGAGCACGAGCGGGGTGAAGAGAGCGCGAGGGAAGAACCGTACGAGCTGGGCGCCGGCCGTCGACCCGGCGTACGCCGCCGCCATCAGCGGCAGCGCCACCTTCCACTCGACGCGGACCTTGCTCAGGTACGTCCCTCCGGCGACGGCCGTACCGGCAGCGCTCGACAGCTTGTTGGTCCCCGACACCGTGGCGACGGCCGTGTCGGCGGGCAGGCCGATGAGCAGGCTCGGCAGCTGGATGAGGCCACCGCCGCCGACGACCGAGTCCACCCAGCCGGCGGCGAAGGCCGCCACCACGAGCAGCGACAGCGTCGCCAGCGGCAGGCCGAGGATCACTCGCCGCGCACGTCCGCGATGACCCGTGAGATCACGTCGTCGACTGCCACCTCGTCCTTGGTGCCTGCCGTACGGTCCCGTACCTCCACGATGCCGTTCGCCAGGCCGCGGCCCACGACGACGGTCGTAGGGATACCCAGGACCTCTGCGTCGGTGAACTTCACGCCCGGAGACGCCTTGCGGTCGTCGAGCAGGACGTCCAGACCCGATCCGGACAGCTCGCGAGCGATCCGCGCCGCTTCCACCGCCAGCGCCTCTTCCTTGCCCGTGGCGATGACGATGACGTCGTACGGGGCGAGGTTGCGGGGCCACGCGAGACCACGCTCGTCGCACGTGGTCTCGGCGACCATCGCCACCGCGCGTGAGATCCCGATGCCGTACGAGCCCATCGTCACGGTCGCCAGCTTCCCGTTCGCGTCGAGGACCTTGAGGCCGAGCGACTCGGCGTACTTGGTACCGAGCTGGAAGATGTGTCCCATCTCGACGCCGCGGGCGAGCTCCAGCGGACCGGAACCGTCCGGCGCCGGATCGCCCGCACGTACCTCGGCGACGTCGATCACGCCGTCCGCGGTGAAGTCGCG
Source organism: Propionibacteriaceae bacterium (assembly GCA_036782155.1). Lineage (GTDB taxonomy): Bacteria > Actinomycetota > Actinomycetes > Propionibacteriales > Propionibacteriaceae > Fen-668. The sequence goes on along the minus strand of DAIPZP010000111.1, from coordinate 1,385 downwards.
GCCCGCCACGAGGTTGACCACGTGATGATCAGCGACGTTCGCGCCGGTCACCCATGACGTTCCCTCGACGACCCGCGGGTCGACCAGGTACCGGATGCCGCTCGCCCCCTCCTTGCCCAGCACTGCCTGGCCGTCCTTGGCGGGGCCGATGTAGCCCTTCACGAGGGTCGGATTGGCGGCGAAGTCGGCATCGCCGAACGCGATGGCCTCAGCCGGCGAGATGGCCGCCTCGAGGCGCTTGAGGTCGACGTCACGGTTGCCGGGCAGCCCGATGATCAGCGGCTCCTTGGTGCCGTCCGGCTTCTGCAGCATGAAGACGACGTTCTTGAGCGTGTCGGCGCCGGTCCACGGACGGTCAGTGCGCGGCGCGGTCTCGTTGACAGCGGTCACGAGCGTGTCGATCGTGCCCGCGCCGGGCGTGTGGATGACGAGGGGCGCAGGGGTCTCCGAGGCATCGACGACGGCCGGCGGTACGACCGTGACGGCCTCGACGTTCGCCGCGTACCCTCCGGGCGAGCGCACGAACGTGTCCTCCCCGTTCGGCGCGATCGCGAGGAACTCCTCCGACGCCGAACCGCCCATCGCCCCGGACATCGCCTTGACGATGACGTAGTCGAGCCCGAGACGGTCCATGACCTTGATGTAGGCCCCGCGGTGGATCTCGTACGACCGCTGCAGGCCCTCGGCGTCCATGTCGAACGTGTAGGAGTCCTTCATGATGAACTCGCGGCCGCGCAGCAGGCCGGCGCGCGGACGGGCCTCGTCGCGGTACTTGGTCTGGATCTGGAACAACGTGAGCGGCAGGTCCTTGTACGAGCCGTACAGGTCCTTGACCATCAGCGTGAACATCTCCTCGTGGGTGGGCCCGAGGAGGTAGTCACCGCCCTTGCGGTCCTTGAGCCGGAACAGGTTCGGGCCGTACTCGGTCCAGCGGTGCGTCGTCTCGTACGGCTCCCTGGGCAGCAGCGCGGGGAAGCGCACCTCCTGGGCGCCGATCGCGACCATCTCCTCGCGGACGATCTGCTCGACCTTCGCGAGCACCTTGAGGCCCAGCGGCAGCCACGAGTAGATGCCCGGCGCGGCGCGGCGGATGTAGCCGGCGCGTACGAGCCAGCGGTGGCTCGGCACCTCCGCATCGGCCGGGTCCTCCCGCAACGTGCGGACGAACAGCTGCGACATCTTCTGGACGGCCACGGACACTCCTGGTGAGGCGAATCGGATTCAGTGCCGAAGCCTAGCGACCGGGGCCGTCCTCGGCCTGACATGGCCGTCGCCCGGACCCCCCGGGCCTGGGCGAGTAGTGGCCCTGGAACCTGTCTGCCTCAAAACCCGCAGCGCGTAACCTTGGCCGCGTGACGCAGCCAGGACAGCCGTACCAACCGAAC
>DAIPZP010000110.1:0-6228 GCA_036782155.1 Propionibacteriaceae bacterium | reverse complement strand
TCGGCCATGGAGATGTTGGCGCAGATGCCGATCGCGATGGCGCGCATGCCGTCGACCCAGTCCGACGGACGACCGAGTGGGTCGTTGCTCGGGCCGACGAACACGTCGCTGAGCAGCAGCTCGTCACCACCGCCGTGACCGCCCTCTCCCTCGGGGATCGGGACCTCCTTGGCGACCTCCCAGTGCTTCTGGACGATGAGCCGGTCGCTCCGTACGCGCTCGCCGCCCTCGCTGTGGTCGGCGACGAATGAGGGATCGACGATCGGCGTGCCGTTGTCCACGAGTACGGCGACCCGCTCGATGACCTCCAGCTCGGCGCGCCCCTTCGTACCGTTCACCGCGACGCGGTAGCCCTCCCAGGGAGCGTGGGCGTTGAGGGCGTACGACAGGGTGGCGCCGGAGCGGTAGTCGGCGATCACCGCCATGTTGTCCTCGGCGCTGATGCCGGTGTCGAAGACGTCCTTGTCGCGCAGGTAGCCGTCGTACTGCTCCTGGTCGAGGTACAGCTCCTTGAGCCGCGGATCGGTGCGAAGGTCGAGCTCGAACGGGCTGTGCTCGCCGTCGTGCGTGCCCCGCTTCGGGCGAGCTGGCAAGCCGCGCTTGTCCGCGTTCTCGGCGCCGTAGAACCGCGTGCCGCCGGAGGCGAAGACCCGGGTCGGGGCGTCGGCCAACCACCAGTTGACGAGATCGAAGTGGTGGCTCGACTTGTGGATCAGCAGGCCACCCGACTTGTCCTTCTCCCGGTGCCACCGGCGGAAGTAGTCCGCGCCGTGGGCCGTGTCGAGGACCCACTCGAACGTGACGGAGAGCACGTCGCCGATCTCTCCGGATGCGATGACCCGCTTGAGCTCGGAGTTGCGCGGCGAGTAACGGTAGTTGAACGTCACGACGACGCTCCGCCCGGTCCTCTTCACCGCCGCCTCGATCTGGTGCGCCATGTCGGCGTTGATCGTCAGCGGCTTCTCGCAGACGACGTCGACGCCGGCATCCAGGCAGCGCACGATCATCTCGGCATGCTTGTAGTCGGGCGTGGTGATGATCGCTCGCTCCGCACCGGATCGCTTGAGGATGTCCTCGAGCTCGTCCGGGCCGCCGGTCACGATGGACGCCAGGTCGTACCCGTACTCGGACGCCATGCGGTCGGCGTGCACCTTGATGCGGCCGGGATTGACGTCCACGAGCGCCACCAGCGTGGCGACGTCGGCGTGGTCACCTCCGATCGCGTCGAAGTACATCTGGCACCGATGGCCAGTTCCGATGACGGCATAGCGGGTTGTCATAACGTTCCTTTCGTGTGAATCACGTGATGTTCGGGTTGGCTCACTTGATGCCGGTCGTGGCGATGCCCCGGATGAGGAACCGCTGGCCGAACAGGAAGGCGAGGAACACGGGGATCAGGGAGACGATGCTCATCGCGAACATCGCGCCCCAGTTGGACGAGCCGGTCGAGTCGAGGAACGCCCGAAGCGCCAGCGGCACCGTGTACATGCTGGGATCGATGAGGTAGATCAGCGACGACAAGAAGTCGTTCCACATCCAGATGAACGTGAAGATCGCCGTCGTCGCCACCGCGGGCACCATGAGCGGCAGGATGATCCGGAAGAAGGTGTTGAAGTGCCCGCACCCATCGATGCGCGCCGCTTCGTCAAGCTCCAAGGGTAGGCCGCGGATGAACTGCACCATGAGGAACACGAAGAACGCATCGGTGCCCAGCAACTTAGGCACTATCAAGGGCAAGAACGTGTTCACCCAGCCGAACTGCTGGAACAGGATGTACTGGGGGACCAGGACCACGTGGTACGGAATCATGATCGTCAACAGCATGATCGCGAACAGGATCGTGCGTCCCGTGAACTTCAGCCGCGCGAACGCGTACGCGGCGAGCGAGCACGACAGGACGTTGCCGATGATGCAGCCCAGGACCACGATCCCCGAGTTGATCAAGTAGTGGCCGAACGGCTGGTTCAACGCGGACCATCCGTACGTGTAGTTGGCCAGGGTGATGCCCTTGGGGATCAGGCTGGTGTCCCGGAAGATCTCGTCCGTCGGACGGAATGAGCTCACCAGCATCCACAGCAGCGGATAGATCATCAGGAAGCCCGTCGCGATGAGCAGGATGTGCTTGATGACCGACGTGACGGGGTTGTACATCCTCGTCCTGCGCTTGGTCGGTCGGGCATTGGTGACCGCACCCACGGCAAGCGATGCCACCTGCGGTTCGGCGGGCTGGTGAGCGATTTCAGTCATCGTAGAACACCCAGAACTTGGAGAGGAAGAAGTTGAGGAACGTGAAGGCGCCGACGATCAGCACGAGCAACCATGCCATGGCCGCGGCGTAACCCATCTCCAGCTGGGCGAAGCCCTTCTGGTACAGGTACAGCGTGTAGAACAACGTCGAGTCCGACGGGCCACCCTGGCCGCCCGAGACGATGAACGCCTGGGTGAAGGCCTGGAACGCACCGATGATCTGGAGCACCAGGTTGAAGAAGATGATCGGGCTCAGCAGCGGCATCGTGATGTTCCAGAACTGCGTCCACTTGGTCGCGCCGTCCACTGACGCGGCCTCGTAGTACATGGTCGGGATCTGCCGCAGGCCGGCGAGGAAGATGATCATGGGCGAGCCGAACGTCCACACGTGCAAGAGGACGATCGTGTAGAGCGCCGTCCCCGGATCCGCGATCCAGCCGGGAGGATTGGCCCATCCGAGGCTCCGCAGGACCTGGTTGATGAGGCCGTCCGTGCCGAAGATCTGGCGCCACAGGAGCGCGATGGCCACAGACGAGCCCATGAGGCTCGGTAGGTAGAACACCGAGCGATAGAACGCCAAGCCGCGCATGCCGCGGTTGAGCACCACGGCGATACCCAGGGCCAGCCCGAGCTGCAGAGGGGTCGACACGATCACGTACGTGAGCGTGACCCGGATCGAGTTCAGCAGACGAGGATCGCTCATCATGCGCTGGTAGTTCTTGATGCCGATCCAGTCGGGAGCGGCAAGCAGGCTGTAGTCGGTGAACGACAAGAACAGCGAGGCGATCATCGGGCCGATGGTGATCACGACGAGCCCGATGAGCCAGGGCAGGAGGAAGAGGTAGGCGGCCTTGTTATCGGTCCCTTCCTGCTTCACCCCCTTCAGCTGTCTCAGCTCATTGAGTGCACTCACGTAAGGATTCCGCTCTCTCGGGGACCGTCCTGGGCTACCTCTGAGACCTCACCGGACGCTGATGCTGTGCGGCGGCCGTGGCCGGAACCGTACTGCGATGTACAGCGGAGCTGGCGCGCCTGTTCGGTGGCCTCAACTCAACCTAACTCTCGTGACGCCTCACGGGAACCTAGTTCGAGCAATCCGTTCCAGGTAAGGGGTGCGATGGCCTTGCATCCCGTTACGTATCTGGTCCGGCGACCGTCACGCTACGGGTGCGTCCCGGCCGTGGTCAAGGTTGTGCAAAGGATTGCGGTCCTGTTTCATTCGGTTGTCGGGAAAACGCTTCCCGAGCGGCAGTCTGTCACGGCTTGAGCGTCCATGCAAGAGCTCCGCAGCAGGTAATGAACCGATTCAGCACAGGGCGGGACGCCGGGATGGAGCCTCAGCGAGGGGGTACGTTCTCGACTGCGCCGCCGAAGCGCCGGTCGCGGCGTGCGTACACCTCGACCGCTCGCCAGAGGTCGCGGCGGTCGACATCGGGCCACAGGGTGTCGGAGAAGACGAACTCCGCATAGGCCGCCTGCCACAGCAGGAAGTTGCTCGATCGCTGCTCTCCGCTGGACCGCCAGAACAGGTCGACATCAGGGATCTCAGGCTCGTCGAGGAAGTGGCGGAAGCGCTCCTCGGTGATCCGTGAGGGGTCCAGCCTGCCCTGCTTCGCGAGCTCGGCCACCTTGCGTACAGCGTCGATGATCTCCGCACGTCCCCCGTAGTTCACGCAGAACTGCAGGGTCAGCGTCGAGTTGTTCTCGGACTGTTTCTCCGCCTCCTCGAGCTCGCGGATGACCGAGCCCCACAGGCGCGGCCGGCGACCGGCCCAGCGGATCCGTACGCCGAGAGCGTCGAGCTGGTCGCGGCGACGGTGGATGACGTCACGGTTGAAGCCCATGAGCCAGCGCACCTCGTCGGGCGAGCGCTTCCAGTTCTCCGTCGAGAAGGCGTACGCGCTGAGGTAGGGGATTCCTAGCTCGATGGCCCCCTCGATGACGTCGAAGAGGGCGTCCTCGCCGCGAGCATGCCCTTCCGTACGACGCAGACCTCGGGCCTTCGCCCAGCGGCCGTTCCCGTCCATCACGATCGCCACGTGGCGCGGGATGAGCTCGCGGGGGATCTCCGGCGGGCGGGCACCCGAGGGGTGCGGGACCGGTGGGCGCGGTTCACGGCGGAGGGGCACGATCGTGACCTTACCGTCGAAAGAGCACCAACCGATGAGCGCGTGGTGATGCTTCCGGATCGAGTGTGACCGGTGACAATGGAGGGGATCGAGGGAGCGAACCGTGCCGACGTACAACGATGAGGCCGTCGTCCTCCGCACGCACACGCTGGGCGAGGCCGACCGGATCATCACGTTGCTCACGCGCCGCCACGGCAAGGTACGTGCGGTGGCGAGGGGCGTCCGGCGCTCCACCTCGAAGTTCGGCGCCAGGCTGGAGCCGTTCAGCCACGTCGACCTGCAGCTCGTCGTCGGCCGGAGCCTCGACATCGTCGCCCAAGCGGTGAGCCGGGACGCGTTCGGAGAGCCGCTCGTGAGCGACTATCCGCGGTACACGGCAGGCCACGCGATGCTCGAGGCGGCAGACAGATTGGTCGGCGAAGAGGGTGAACCGTCCGTCCAGCACTACCTGCTCCTCGTCGGAGCGCTTCGTGCGCTGGGTGAAGGCGACGAGCGTCCGAGCGCGCAGATCCTCGACTCGTACCTGCTGCGCGCCCTCGCCATCGCCGGGTACGCGCCGTCGCTTGCCGAGTGTGCGCTGTGCGGGTCCAAGGAGCGGCTCGAGTTCTTCAACCCGAGCACGGGCGGAATGGTGTGCCTCACCTGCCGGCCCACGGGATCGGCACGCGTCGACATCTCCACCGCCGCTCACCTCGGGGCGCTCCTATCGGGCGACTGGGACGGGGTGGCCAAGTCGTCTCCGGCGGTCCAGAGGACCGCGTCCGGTCTCGTCTCGGCGTTCGCCGCCTGGCACATCGAGCACGGTCTGAGAAGCTTGGCGCACGTCGAGCGATAAACCGAGGGATCCGACGCGCGCGCTCTGCGCGCCCGTACACCCGCGCGTTTGGCTATCGTCAGGCTATGCCGGACGAGACAAGCCTGTACGACCTGCCCTGGGTCACGATCCGCCGCGTCTCGGTCACGGACATGGACAACAACGTCTACCTCGTGACAAGCAAGGACAGCGGCGCGCAGGTGCTCATCGACGCGGCCGGCGGCATCCGCAAGATCCGCCGCATGCTCGAGGCGTCGTCCAACGACGCGTCCGAGCGGACGCGGTTGTCGCTCATCATCACGACGCACTCCCACCACGACCACATCCGTGCGCTGCGGGAGCTTGTCGACGAGACCGGGGTGCGCCACGCGGCGGGGGCGGCTGACGCCGCAGCGATCACCGGCCAGACCGGCATCAAGCCCGACGTGCTGCTCAAGAACCGCGACATCGTGGCGGTCGAGGGCTTCGACCTCACCGTGATCCATCTCCGCGGCCACACGCCGGGCTCCGTCGCTCTCGCGTACGCGCCCGTTGACGGGCCCGTCCACATCTTCACCGGCGACTCGCTGTTCCCCGGGGGCGTGGGAAATACCAACCACGACGCTGAGCGGTTCGCGTCCCTGTTCGCCGACGTCACCACGCGAATCTTCGACATGTACGGCGACGACACGGTCGTGCATCCCGGCCACGGGAAGCCCACGACGCTGGGCGACGAACGCCCTCACCTTGAAGAGTGGCAGCAGCGGGGTTGGTGACGACACGGATGTGCGGGGCGCGTGCCGGGCCCGCATGAAACGATCGGTGGGTGCATCCAGTGGAAGAGGCGTTCGTTCCGCTCGTCGGGTTGCCATCGTGGCTCGTTCAGAACGGGCACGGCTCGTTCATCACCTTCGAGTTCGGAAAGCCCGAACTCATCATCCATGACCCCGAACGATGCAAGTCCGTATCGCTGGGGCGTCTCCCGAGGCCATGCGCCGCTTCGCGTACGTTCGCGGGCAGTGGCACCTGATGATCTATTGCTGCCAGTGGTCACTCTCA
>DAIPZP010000109.1:1775-6250 GCA_036782155.1 Propionibacteriaceae bacterium | reverse complement strand
TCCCACCAGGAACAGGACCGCCATGAGCGTGCGCATCGGCCTCGTCGGCGCCGGCTCGATCGGCCACGCGCATGCGCAGTCGTGCTTGGACCTCGGGCTGCCGTTCGCCGTGTATGCCCGCGGCCACGCCCATGACTTCGCCGAGCGGTGGACGATCGAGCAGTACGGCACGTACGAGCAGCTCTTGGACAACTCCGACATCATCCTGATCGCTTCCCCGACTCCCACGCATGAAGAGCTCATACTCGCCGCCTTCGACCACGCCCGCGACGTCATCTGCGAGAAGCCACTGACGCTCGACGTTGCTACATCGCAACGTCTGGCCGACGCCTCCGTCCAGGCCGGAAGGCAGCTCCTACCCGCACACGTGGTTCGGTACTTCCCTGCTTACGCCGCGATCCACGAGCAGGTCCTGGCCGGTGACGTCGGACGCCTCACCGGGCTACGCCTGTCACGCCGCGGCGCCTCGCCCTGGCAGGCCTGGTTCCATGACGCCGCCGGCGGGGGGCTCGTCACCGACCTCCTCATCCACGACTACGACCAGGCGCTGTGGCTGGCCGGCGACGTCAGCGAGGTCCGAGCAACCCAGTGGTACGACGACGGCGGCGAGCACGCACGAGCTGAGCTCACGCACACGAGCGGCGTCGTCAGCGAGATCCACGGGACCTGGGGGCCGGAGGGAACCCAGTTCGCCACCAGCATCCATGTCACCGGCGAGTCGGGCGACCTGGACCATGACTCGTCCACGCCGACCGACCCGTACGAGAGCCCGTACACCACCCAGCTCCGCGACCTCGTGAATGCCTGCACGGACGGAACCACACCGCGCGTCACCCTCGCCGACGGCATCCGGGCCGTGCGAGTCGCCGAGGCCGTGCGAGAGTCGCTGCGCTCCGACGAACCCGTCGCGCTGACCTGACGCCGGGCGACTACCGGCTGACCGGGTTGTACCGGAGCAGGTTCGGGGCGCCGCTGCACTCCGGCCCGATGCGTAGGCCGCCGAGCCGGCCCACGTGGCGCAGCGCGTACAGCTTCGGGACGATCCGGTCGCGAAGGGTCATCGGGTCGATGGTGTTGAGGTAGACCTTGGTGCCGCCCTCGAAGCCGGCCAGCGTCGAGACGCGCCACTTGAGCAGGATCCGCCACGGCATCGACAGGTCGACGTCAACCGGGCGATGGTGCCACTCCTCGTTGGTCGGTACGTCGACGCCCGTCGCGGCGTGCATGGCGTGCACCAGGTCGGACACGCCACCGACCTCGTCGTCGGTGTGATCCCACGGCCAGGCGTGCTCCGACTTCGAGTAGATCTCGATCGACGGGAAGCGGTGCCCGAAGCCCGCGAACGCGACCGCGTAGTCGTTCTCGGCGAGCAAGAGGTTGTGGTAGCTCGCGTAGTTGACGGCCGCCTCGTTGTACAGGTTGGGGTTCGACCGCAGCCGCTGGATCGCCAGCTCGTTCTGTACGCCCCGCTCGTCGATCGCGACGAGCTGCTTGTGCAGGTGGTCGATTGACGCGCCCGCCGGCTTGAGCCAGTTCTGGAACACCGCCACGTACGGCGCGTACCGGTTGATCTCGTACAGCCTGCGCAGCGACTCGACCGTGAACGCCATGTAGCGGTAGTGCTCCTCGGGCGTGAGCGTGCCCGACGATGCGAGGTCGGAGGTAGTCTTCGCGCCGTCGACGTAGTGCCGACGCGCGATGATCACGTCGTGGCCGCCGCCGAAGAAGCCCGACGCGTACTCGATGATCGCTTCCTCAGTCATCGCGTGGATCGCCTCGGCGGTACGGCCCGAGGCCCGTAGCTTGCCCTTCGCCACGGTGAGTACGTGCTGGCGACCGGCCGGGCTCTCCAGATAGGTGCGGCGCCGTTCGGCGATGTCGGCCGGGATCTCGTACGCATAGTTGGCGTGCCAGTAGTCGTACGACAGGATCTCGAAGAGGTTCGGTACGCGGCGGAACTCGGCGACGGTGTCGGACAGGTTCTCGGCGGGCGTGCGGTACACGGTGTGCCAGCCGCGGGAGTCGTGGATCACGCGCGACTTCTCGGGGGGTGTGTCGAGATAGCGGCCCTCACAGAAGGCGCAGAATTTGCCGTGGTCGGCGGGGTCGATCGGCTCCGGATGGGCCGGCAGGATGCCGAGCGGACGGTTGCCGCGGCCCGGTACGGTCCACACCTCCGTGCCCGAGAACGGGTTGAGCTGCTTGATGGTGCCGTCGCGCATCGTGGTGATGTAGTTCGGGTTCGGCGCGTACGGAAGCAGCATGAAATCAGGCTAGTGCTGTACAGAGGGGGCAGGCGCCGAGGGCGCGTTTCCCACGGCGAAACGGCGCCCATCCAGGGGCTTTCTGACCCATTTCAGTGACAGAAGCGACCACATCGGGGAACCCATCGCGGCCGATAGGTATCGGTACTCAGGACGCCCCCGCCCGCTACCTATCGAAGTCGGGTAGTCCGCTTCACCTTGTAGTCTCCCTGTCACCGTTCAGATTTGCGACAGTAGTGACGGCTCATTCAGCCGCCGGACCGCACAGAAGGAACACCCCCACATGACCGTGGCCATGACCCGCATCACCCCCAACTGCGTCGCCGCCGCCGATGTCTTCCGCAACCCGCTGCTCGAGGAGCCTCTCCCCAGCGCAGCGCCAGGCGCTCAGCGCCAGGCCCGCACCGTCCTCGTCTCCAGGGCCACCGAGACCTGCGGAAGCTGCCCGCTCTTCTCGACGTGCCTGTACGACGCCGTGGTCAACCACGACGTGTACGGGTTCGTGGCCGGCACCACCGTGAGGCAGCGGCAGGAGATCCGCGCCGAGCTCGAGGTCACGGTCGAGGCCGACGACTTCGACACCGTGGCCGGAGTCACGTCTCCCAACCGCCAGATCGACCACGACGAGGTGTTGAGGCTGCGAACCGCAAACCCGCACGAGAGCCTCGAGTCGATCGCTCAGCGCCTCGGCTGCTCGTTGTCGACCGTGAAGCGCCACCTGCGCCGCGCACGGAACGGAGAGTTCGCGCCGAGGCAGGAATCCGTACCGCCGACGGTCGAGGCGGTCCTCGACGTGTACGACTCCGTCGTCCAGAGCTCGCGCCGTCGCGCAGCCTGACCCACGATCCAGCGCCCGCCTGCATCCTCCAAGGGCGGGCGCTGCCATGTCAGTCGGTCAGCCGCCGAGGAGGCTGCCCAGGCCGCCGAGGTTGCCCGCCGAGCTGCCGGACGGGTTCTGCGACGGTGCGTTGTGCTGGATCCACGCGGTGAGAGCCGACGGGTTGCGGGACTGGAGCAGCAGTCGGCCGGGGCCGAAGAAGTCGAACACGAAGCCCTCGCCGGAGGTGAGCGACGAGAACGTCTTGCCCTCCACCGCGCGGCGCAGACGGAACTGGATGCCCAGGTCGTACGCGACGACGTGGCCCGTGTCGACGACGATCTGTTCACCCGGTTGAAGGTCGACGACGTCGAGCGCCCCATACACGCTGACGACGACCTGTCCCTGGCCAGTGGCCTGCAGGCCGAAGCCGCCCTCGCCACCGAACAGGTTCTTGGCGCCGCCCCACTTCGAGGTGACCTCGGTGCCGTACGAGTTCGCGATCCAGCAGCCCTTCGTCACGAAGAACGGCCGGTCGGGCTGGATGTCCACGCCGATGATGTCGCCGGGCAGCACGCCTGCGACATCGACCCAGCCACCCTGGGGCGGTGCGGTGTACGTGGTGACGAAGAAGGACTCACCGGCAAGTACGGAGCGCTTGAGGCCGGCCATGAGGCCGCCGCCGGTGGAGACATCGAGCTTCACGCCGGCGCTGGTCGCCATCATGGCGCCCGACTCGACGCGTACGGGCTCGTTCGGAGCAAGGTACAGCCGCCCCACGGTGAACGCGGGGTTGTGACGGTTCTGGAGCTGCATGCGGCCAGTCTGGCCGTCGGGATGGGCTACCGCTGGAATTCTGAGAAACCCCTAGCCGCGCCGTCCGCACAACCTTTCGGGCGCCCGCACAACCACTGTGACCACCTTCGGTGACCACAAAGGTTGTGCGCGTCGCCGAAACGTCAGAACCAGCGCGACAGTTCCTCGGCGGTGCCGCCTTCGGCGAAGTTGCCGGTGACGTGGTCGGCGGCCGCCAGGACCTCGGCGGGAGCGTCCCCCAACGCGACACCACGACCCGCCCAGCGCAGCATCTCGATGTCGTTGTAGCCGTCGCCGAGGGCGAGGACGTCCTCCGGCGCGACCCCGTACCGCTCGCAGGCGACCTCGAGTCCGGCGGCCTTGTCGACGCCCTCCGGCGCGATGTCGAGCCAGCACTTCCAGCCCACGAAGTAGCTCACCCCGTGCAGGCCGAGGCGTTGCGCGAGGTCGAGGAACTCGGCGTCGTCACCGTCGGGATCGCGCACGATGACGCGCGACACGGGTCGCGATCGCAGCGACTCGATCGACTCGTGGACGGTGTGCCCGTACAGCTCGCCGTCGGGGAAGGCCGCGCTGAC
>DAIPZP010000109.1:0-1675 GCA_036782155.1 Propionibacteriaceae bacterium | reverse complement strand
ACGCCGGCGTCGATGATGCGCCGCACCGCCATCCGTACAGATCCGGGCAGCACTCCGTCGAAGTCGACGAGCGTGCCGTCGATGTCCAGCGCGACCAGCTTCGGCCGCCAGCGCGAGCCCACGGCCTAGGCCGGGAGCAGGAGGTCGCGGCCCCCCAGGTAGGGACGCAACGCCTCCGGGATCGCCACCGAGCCATCGGGGCGCTGGTGGTTCTCGAGCAGCAGGATGATCATGCGGGTCATCGCGCACAGGGTGCCGTTGAGCGTCGCGACCGGACCCACGGCCCCCTCGTACCGCGCCCTCGTGTTCAACCGGCGCGACTGGAACTCGGTGCAGTTCGACGTCGAGGTGATCTCGCGGTACCGACGCTGGCTCGGCACCCACGCGTAGCAGTCGTACTTGCGCGCGGCCGACAGGCCCAGGTCGCCCGCGGCGACCTCGAGCACCTCGAACGGCAGGCCGAGCAGCGAGAGGAACTCCTTCTCGTAGCCCAGCAGCCTCTGGTGCTGCTCGTGCGCGTCGGCGGGGTCGCAGTAAACGAACATCTCGACCTTGTCGAACCAGTGCACACGGAAGATGCCGCGGGTGTCCTTGCCGTACGAGCCGGCCTCGCGCCGGAAGCAGGGGCTGTAACCGGCGTACGAGATCGGCAGCTTGGCACCGTCGAGGATCTCGTCGGAGTGGTACGCGGCGAGCGCGACCTCGCTCGTACCCACCAGGTACAGGTCGTCGTCCGGCAGGTGGTAGACGTCCTGCGCCGCCTGTCCGAGGAAGCCCGTGCCTTCCATCGCCGACGGCTTCACGAGCGCCGGCGGCAGTATGGGGGTGAAGCCCCACTCGGCGGCTTTCGCCATTGCGAACGCCGTCAGGGCGAGCTCGAGCTGTGCGCCCTGGCCGGTCAGGAAGTAGAACCGCGAGCCGGACACCTTGGCGCCGCGCTCCATGTCGATCGCGCCAAGGATCTGCCCGAGCTCCAGGTGGTCACGAGGGGCGAACCCCTCCGCCTCGAAGTCGCGTGGGGTGCCGACCTTCTCGACGACGACGAAGTCGTCCTCACCTCCGCGAGGCACGTCGTCGAAGACGGGGTTCGGCAGCTGCAGCATGAGCGCGTCGAACGTGGCGCCGGCCTCGTCCGAGGTCGCCTGCGCGTCCTTGACCTGCGCAGCCAGCTCCTTCGTACGGGCAAGAAGCTGCACCTTCTCGTCGCCGCTCGCCTTCGGGATCAGCGCGCCGAGCTCCTTCTGCTCGGCCCGAAGCCGCTCGAACGACGCGATCGAGCTGCGCCGCGTCTCGTCCGCCGACACCAGCTGGTTGATGAGCTCCGGCGACTCGCCGCGAGCCTCCTGAGCACGACGAAGACGGTCGGAGTCGGTACGCAGCAGCTTCGGATCGATCACCAGCACAGCCTATCCAGCCGCGCGACTGCTCTCCGCGTCGTTTCGAGGCGTCAGGGAAGACCTGGGCGAGCGACGTGTGCCCACGACACAATGAGGACATGACGACACGCGGACGCACCTTGACGTGGCTTGTGGTGGCCCTCACGGGAGGCGGCTTCGTCGTCTGGTCGGCGTTGCGCGTGATGGGAATCCTCGATCCCCTCGACCGGGCGCTGCTGCCCGGACAGATCGCGCCCCGCTCGGGGTTCGGACAGATCCTCGAGGCCCTCTCCCTGATC
>DAIPZP010000108.1:1586-6262 GCA_036782155.1 Propionibacteriaceae bacterium | reverse complement strand
TCCCGCCGTCCTGGCTGTACGGATAGGGGCCGCCCTTGTCGATCAACGCCAGCACCGCGCGCCCCTGGGAGGGCAGAGCCGCCACCTCGATCCACGGCAAGCCGGTCTCCGCATCGACCTTCTGGGCCGTGGCAGTGGACGAGGCCTTCGTCGTGGACCTGTTGTTTGGGCTAAGCGACCAACCCGACGTCGTGACGATCGCGTGAGAGTTGTTCCACACGGTCCAGACGACGCATCCCAGGATCACCGCCACGCCCAGCACGACGCTGAGCACGACGCGCGACTTCCGGCTGCTCACCACGAAGCGGGCCTCGAAAGGTTTCGGAAACCGGCCGCGCGGGAGCCCGTGGAGAGCGCCTTGAATGCGAAGTCCTGCAGGGCGGGGTCGTCGTTCCATGCCTGCCGGAGCGCCGACGACACGCGCCCGACGGCCACCAGGTCGGCCTCCCCCGTCACGACGATCCCGGCGCGGCGCGCGCCCGCGGCGACCACGTCGCCCAACCGGTCGGGCGTGATCCCTCCGACCGCGAACCACGGGGTACCTTTCGGGTCGCCCACGGGCATCGCCTCTGCCGCGATCCGTACGAGTCCCGTGCCCGGGGCAGTCGCCGTGCCGGACGCCAGATGTACGGGTCCGACCAGGGCGAAGTCGACCGCATCGCTCTCGGCGATCCGTCGGCAGCCGTCGGCATCGAACGCGGGTGCGCCGACGAGCGCGTACTCGTGGAGGCGCGCGTGAGCAAGCCCGGGATCGAGATCCGGCCCTCCCACGAGCACGTCGGCCATCACCTGCCTGGCCAGGTTGAGGTCCCCGGTGACGGCGACGAGCTTGTTCATCGGCATGGCGATCCGCTGCGCGGTCTCCACCGCCGCACGAACCCTGTCCATCGAGGCGCCCGGGTCACGGAACTGGATGATGTCGGCGCCCTGGGCGAACAGCGCGGAGACGAACGACGCGATGTCGTCGTGGGCCGTGTCGATGATGACGAGGGTCCGGGCGAGCCGAAGTCGGGCGTCGAGCCCCATGAGTGCCGTCACGGCGACATCGTAGAGCCGCCTCGGCCCTCCACAGCTCAGATTCACTCCTCGCACGGCGCGTTGCTGGCCGGAGGGCGGATCGGCGCTCCTACACTCGAGCACAGCCATCGCACGGCTTTCTCTTCCCCAACCGTGTCTGGAGCGCATGTGAGCACCGTCACGCCCGTCAACGACCCGTTGGTAGGGCATGTTTTCGGCGACCGTTACCGGCTCGTCGAGAAACTGGCGCGCGGCGGAATGGCGACCGTGTACCGGGCGCTCGACACCCGACTCGACCGCACCGTCGCGGTGAAGGTCATGCACGAGGGCCTCGGCGACGACATGGACTTCGCCCGCAAGTTCGACCGTGAGGCGCGCGCCGCGGCACGGCTGTCGCACCCCAACATCGTGGCCGTCTTCGACCAGGGCGAGGACCGCGGCCGCCCGTACATCGTCATGGAGTACGTCGAAGGGCGCACCCTGCGGCAGATCATCGCCACCCAGGCACCGCTCTCGCCGGAGAAGGCCCTGTCCTACATCGAGCCTGTCGTCAAGGCGCTCGCTGCCGCCCACGAGGTCGGCCTGGTCCACTGCGACGTCAAGCCGGAGAACGTCATCATCTCCGACCGCGGCGTGGTCAAGGTCGCCGACTTCGGCCTCGCGAAAGCCGTCACCGGCCAGACCGTCACCGCGACGCAGGGCCTGCTCATCGGCACCGTCTCGTACATCCCGCCGGAGCTCGTGACGGCGGGACGCGCCACGTCACGCTCCGACGTGTATTCGGCGGGTGTCGTCCTGTTCGAGCTGCTGACCGGCCGCAAGCCCCATACCGGCGAGACGCCGATCCAGGTGGCGTACGCGCACGTGCACTCCGACGTCCCCGCACCATCCTCGCTCGGCCGCCACAAGGTGGCGATCCCCGACTACCTCGACGCCCTGGTCGCCGCCTGTACGCGCAGGAACCCGTCCGAGCGTCCCGTCGACGGCCACGCGATGCACCTTCGCGTCGCCCGCGCCCGCAAGGCGCTTCTCCGGGGCAACGACGACGACCCGGTACTCGCTGAGCGGCTCGGCGCCGGCCCCGAGGCCGACATCGCCGACCCTGCGCCCGCCTCTCCGGTGAGCCCGGTCCGACCCGACGCCAGGACCGTGCTGATCCGGACGAAGACCCCGACCGAGCCGTCCTCCTGGCGCTTCGTGCCGCGGCCGGAGTCCAGCAACAAGCGGACCCAGGTCGGCACACCCGTGTCGCCGGTGGACATCGAGACCACCCACGACGGCGTCCCGTACGGCACCGAGACGCTCACGACAGCTCGGAGCTCGTCTGTACGTCCCCTGATGAGGGTCTCGCAGACGAAGGTTCACCGGCGCCGCCGCGGTCTCGTGGCGCTCGTGCTGCTCCTGCTGGTCGGACTGGCCGGTGGTGGCGGCACGTACTACTACTTCGCCGAGGCTCGGTGGACGACGACGCCCAACCTCGACAGCATGACCGAGCAGGACGCTCGCGCCGCGCTCGAGACCGCCGTGCTCGGCGTCAGCATCACGAGGGAGTACTCCGAGACCGTCACGTCCGGTCACGTCATCCGTACCGACCCGATCGCCGGCGCCCGCATCCTCCGCGACGGCAGCGTCGCCGTGGTCCTCTCGCAGGGCCCCGAGCGGTTCGACGCCCCGAAGCTCGTCGGCCTCTCGCGTGCCGATGCCGTCACGGCGCTGACCAAGGTCAACCTCACCGTCGGCACGGTCACCGAGGCGTACGACGAGACCGTACCTGCCGGCACCGTCGTCTCCTCGTCCGTCGAACCAGGCACCAAGCTCAAGCGCGCCACCACCGTGGACTTCGTCGTCTCCAAGGGACCGAAGCCGATCGACATCGCTTCGTACGAGGGGAAGTCCGCCGACCAAGCCACCACCGAGCTCAAGGCAGCGGGCTTCGTCGTCACCTCGACGCAGCAGAACTCGGCGACCGTGGCCGCCGGCCTTGTCATCTCGCAGTCACCGAACTCCGGTCAGGGCAAGAAGGGCGACACGATCGCCCTGGTGGTCTCGAAGGGACCGGTCATGGTCGCCGTCCCGACCGTGCGCGGCAAGTCCAAGGCGGACGCCACGACCATCCTCCAGGCCGCGGGCTTCCAGGTCACGGCCAAGTCCATCGTCTCGAGCGGAATCGCCTTCGGCCTGGCCTACGGCACCGACCCCGGGGCGGGCACGATGGTGGCCCAAGGGTCGACGATCTCGCTCCTCGTAGGGTGACGATCCCCGCGTCCCACCCGTCGCTACCGTGAGCTCATGACGCAGTCGCCGATGCCTTCTCCGCTGGACAGCTTGCGCTGCCCTCCGTTCGGCATCGGCTTCCAGCGAAGGATCACCGATCACTCGACGGGCCTGACCTCGACCGGTATCCCCTACCAGGGCTTCGACTACACCTCCACCCTGTACGAGAAGTACGCGGGCGTCGCGGCCCTGCGGCTGTCGATGTGCCTCCCGTCGTTCTTCGTCTCCTTGCTGCAGAACCCGCGCGCCGGCATCGCAGGCGTCCAGGTCCCCAACCAGGCCGGCCTGCTCGTCGTCGCAGAGAGCCTCGAGTTCGGTCAGGCCGTGCTCGACGGCTCCCTCGTGGCAATCAGCGCGTTCGCCCGCCGCCGTGCCCTCGACCTCGCCATCGACGGAGACTCGCTGACCGCCACCCAGGTGCCTCTCGGCGCGGAGGGTCTGCGGGCGTACTGCGACGACATGGCCCTCGTCGCTTCGTCCATCAGCGCTGACCCGGACCTCCAGCGGTTCGTCGTTCCTCGGGAGGCCGGTCAGGGCTTCTTCGGCTACCCGGGTTCCACCTATGTCGATCGCGACGACCGGCTACTGACCAACCTGCCGGTGAGACTGAGCGGCAGCGACCACCAGGCACTCGACATCGTCGCCATGCCTGGTGAGCGCGGCATCCAGGCCATCGGATTCCGTCACCGCTACCAGACCAGCACGTACGACGGCAACGTCGTGACCACCTCCAACCACGACGACTACTACGTGACGGTCTCGCTGCCGTTCCGGTTCGGCCGCTTCGGCTTCGACTGGCGCCACTTCGGCGACCCGCTCATGTTGTTCGTGCCGTCGTTCGAGGCGAAGCACCAGATCTCGGCCGACATCAACGACTTCGGTGCGGATGTCGCACGTCCCATGCTGGAGTGGCTCTCGGCCGTGAACCCGCCCGCCTTCGCCATCCAGGAGAACGCGTTCTGGTTCAAGCTCCCAGCCGCGCCCACGCCACGGATCGTGGACTGGTGCGGCACGTTCGTCTTCGAGTTCTTCGACCACGTCGAGGCCCGTGTCTGGAACCGCCTCGGCTATCCGGCCAACCCGTTGGGTCCCGACCTGCGCTGACGACGCCGCGGCCGGACCCGTGGGTACGGATCCGGCCGCGGTCTCGAGCGGGAGTAGGACTACTCGTTCGGCTGACGCACCCCGATGGTGAGCAGCAGGTTGGCGTACAACCGCTGGTCACCGGTGGCGACCACGCAGCACACGTCGTCGGACTTCGCCTCGTCGTAGAAGTCGAACCTCGGCACCTCGGTGAACGGGATCCCCGGCAGCTGCGCCCGGTAGCCGTCGTGGGCAGGGATGTGCGTCGGCGCGTCCGGCCCGGGACTCGGGATCATGATCGC
>DAIPZP010000108.1:0-1486 GCA_036782155.1 Propionibacteriaceae bacterium | reverse complement strand
GATCGCGCGTAGCAGCTCCGGATGGGTCATCGGTCCGTACAGCACGTCACAGTCCCTTCAGCACGTCGCCGCACAGGTGCACCTGAAGGCCCATCGCCTCGAACATGGCAGCCTTCGCGACGAGCGCCTTGTCGGCGGTCTCCGCGTCCGGCGCGTACACCACGTTGACGTGGTTGGCCTTGTGACGAGCCATGAGCTGGTCACGGGACACGCCGTGGAGGATCGCGTTCATGATCGGCCACTCGGGGTTCGTGGCGTCGAGCCGGCGCTGCACCTCGTCCGCAGGCATCTCGATGCAGGTGCCGCGACCCAGGTCGACGTGGACCGCGCCGTCCATCTGGAAGACGCGGCTCCACACGATCTCCCCCGGCTTGGAGACGCCGGCCAACGTGCCGCCGCCCAACGGGAAGAAGTAGTACGACTGACGGTAGCTGTGCGCGTTCTCGTAGCCGCCCAGGTGAGAGGCCGGCACCGAGCCGGAGATCTCGAGGACCCACACGAAGTCGCCGTCCCAGTCATCGCCCCAGCGGATGTCGTGCAGCGTCGTGGCCGGGTCGAGGCCCATCGCGGTCCAGACCCGGTTGGTGATCAGCGCGTCGATGCCGACGCCCTCGTCGACCTCGTTGAAGTGGGGTATCGCCACTCCCGCGTACAGCTCGACACGGCTGTCCCGCGCGTACACCGGCGGCCGGTCGACGTTGTTGAGCAGGCCCTCGGCGAGATCAGACGCCGGGACGAGGTCCTTGAGGCCCTGCTGGTACTGGATGCCGACGACGTCAGCGCCGAAGTCGTTCGCGATGCGTACGGCGGCGATGTACATCTTGAACTGGCTCGCCAGCTGTGAATCGGTGAGGCATTCCTTCCAGTCACCGTCGTTGTCGACGTGGAACGTCATGCCGCGCTCGTCGAGCCAGCGGCGTACGGCGTCAGCCTCCTCGTCCGTGACCGTGTTCATCTCGGCGACCAGCGCGGACTGGCTGAGACGCTCCTTGTAGATGCCGTACGGGTTGATGAGCTCGTCGTCGAAGATCGCGTTGTACATGCCCATGCAGCCCTCGTCGAACACCGCGAGGATCGCCTTGTTCTGCTGCAGCTCGTCGGCAAGCGCAACGCCCAGCGCCTTCTCGTCCGAGTCAGGCAGCGTGGGCAGGTCGCGTACGTGCGACTGGTCATGGACGATCTCGCCCGTCTCGAGCCACGTCTTGAGCTGCTCGCGGGCCCAGTCGTCGGTGAAGTCCTTGCTCCACAAGGACGAGTGCGCGATGCCGGCCTTCGTCATGGAGCCGGTGAGGTTGAGCAGTCCCACGAGACCCGGGAAGTCGCCGGCGAAGTTCGCGACGACGAGGATCGGGCCGGTGTGATCGCGCAGACCGGACAGGACGTGGTGGCTGTACTGCCAGACGGCCTCGACGACGACCAAGGGTGCGTCCAGCGGGATCGACGCGAAGATGTCCATGCCGCGCCGCTGGTTGTCGATGAAGCCGTG
>DAIPZP010000107.1:2036-6286 GCA_036782155.1 Propionibacteriaceae bacterium | reverse complement strand
GCCATCCCGCTGGCGGCAAGCTGCGTGACCAGCCGCTCGGTCGCCGCCTGCGCCACCTGCTTGCCCTCCGCGTACTCCACCGCCGGCCCCTTGGCGTCGTCAGGGAGCCCCACGTACGCCTGCAGCGACACGATCGCACCGGCCGGATCGTCGCCCCAGCGCGGGTGCCCGAGGTCGACCTCGCCGACGCCCCGGATGCCGTACGCGTCCAGGAACTCACCGATCGCCCGCTGAGCCACCACAGGCAACGCGCCCACCAGGTACGCAGCCGCTAACTCGTCGGGCTGCCGCCCGAGCACGGCCGTACGCGCGGCCTCGTCCGCCCTGATCGCCTCGGCCGCTCGCCACAGCGCGAGGTCCATCTGGGTGGTCACGTTGCCGTCGAGCGATCGCATGGTCTCGAGCGCTTCCGGACCACCGAGGAGGCGTAGCACGGTCATCCCCACCGCGCCCACCAGCATGATGGGCCCGAGCCGTACGAGCAGCACGGGGAACGCGTCCTCCAGCGATTCGTGGGTGGCTGCGATCCGCGCCTGCAGCCGCTGCTCGGCACCCTGCACGGCTGACGCCTTCCGGAGCCGCGCCGCGGCCTCGGTGACGAGCGCCTCGCATTCCTGCTCGAGTCGATGCCGTACGGCCTCGGGGTCGCGCAAGGAGTGCAGCAGCCCCGGAAGGATCCGGCGCAAGGGGCGCGACAGCCCGCGCGCCGACGTCAGCGAGATCGCGCCACGCGGTGCCCACCGGGGCTCGTCGAGGGACTCGATGATCGGGCCCGACGGAGGGTCGGCCACGGACATAACCTTGGGCAGGATCCGATGCCCCACTCCGGTTCGGTACGCGAGGTCGATCCGTATCCACAGCCGCTCACCCGCCACCCGCAGGATAGGTGAATCAGCGAACGTCGCGCGCCTCGGCAGGACGCTTCCGACCATCGCGTGGATGCCCCGTACGAGCAGGAGGATCGTATCCTGCCCGATCGGCGTGATCGGCTCCAAGATTCCCTGGAACGCGCCGAACGACCCCCACAGGCCCAGCTCATCAGGGGTGTCGATGTCCTGCGGCAACCCGTACAGCGACGTGATCGCTCGGGCCTGCAACAGCCAGAGCCGCCCATCGGCGACCGCCCACTCGATGTCCTGCGGCGACCCGTACTCCTGCTCGACCTCCACCGCGAGCCGCGCCACCCCAGAGAACTGCTCGTCGTCGAGCGACCACTCCTCGCCCGCCCGCTCGTGCGTCTCGATGCCGCCGCCCGCGACCGGGACGGTGATCACGGCCTTCTCGCCCCGCACCCGCTCGAGCACGTGGCCGCTGCGACTGCAGACGACGTGGTCCGGGACCACTTGTCCCGAGACCAGCGCCTCCCCGAGCCCGAGCGTGGCGTCGATGACGACCCGGTTGCGCGCCCCGCTCAGCGGGTCGGCCGTGAACGCCACCCCGGACGCCTCGGACGCGATCTGGCGCTGCACGACCACGGCGAGCGCCACGTCGTCGTGGGCGATCCCGGCCTGCGTGCGGTAGCCGATCGCGCGCGCCGTCCAGAGCGAGCCCCAGCACCGGGTCACCGCGTCCAGGACGGCGTCGGCGCCGACGACGTTGAGGTACGTGTCCTGCTGGCCCGCGAACGACGCGTCGGCCAGGTCCTCAGCCGTCGCGGAGCTGCGTACGGCCACGGGCCCGTCACCGAGCGTGGCCAGCGCCTCGCGGACTGCGGTAGCGATCGCCGCGGGCACCTCGGTGGCCTCGAATGCCGCGCGGATCAGGGCGGATGCGCCGTCGAGGGCCGCGGGATCCGTGCCGTGGAGCCCGTGCAGGGCCGCCTCGATGACTCCGTCGAGGCTGTTCGCCTTCACGACGGCTCGGTACGCGTCGGTCGTACAGACGAACCCCGGCGGTACGGGGAAACCTCTCCCCGCCAGCCTCACAAGGTTCACCGCCTTGCCGCCGCCGCGGATCAAGCTGATGGTCTTCGCGGCGCTGCCCGCACCGAATTCGACGATGTAGGAATTCACCCAGCCATCATTCACCCTTCCAGCTTGCGGTCGTGAGCGATCCTGGGACGTTGTTCGGTGACAATGGTGTCGCCGACGCGCGAGGAGCAGACGTGACCAACCCCTCCGGGACCGATCCCGGGCAGCAGCCACAGGGCCTGGGCAACCCCGGGACGCAGGCTCCGCAGTTCGTCGCGCCCGGGTCGCAGGTTCCGTACGGCCCGCCACAGTACGGCCAGTACGGACCGCCGACGTACCCCACGCAGCCGCCGCCACCGCCGGTCTATGGGCAGGGCTACCAGCAGCCGTACGGGCAGGGCTACCAGCCACCTCGCCCGCCGCAGCCACCCGCGCCGCGCAAGGGATCGAGTTCCGGGGCGATCGTGCTCGTCGTGGTGCTCGCCCTGGTGGCAGGGATCGCGTTCGGCGGGTACGCGCTCTGGCAGGGCATGACTCCGAAGCCGGTGACGCAGGCCACCCCCACGCGACCCGCGGCGCGCACGACCGGACAGGCGACGTCGACGTCACGTTCGAGCGCATCCAGCGGATCGAGCGCAGCGAACGCGGACTGCATGGCCGGCGACAAGATCACGGCGAGCGACTTCATCGCCATCGTGCCCGCGAGCTGGTCCTGTGACGGCGACGACGGCGACATCTCGCTCTCGTCGACCCGCGACGACGCCATCTGGGTCGAGCACGACACCGGCCAGGGCAGCGTCGACGACTGCACGTCTCAGATCGACGGGATGGGTACCGTGTCCGCGCTGCCCCAGGAGAAGTGGGGCGGGGTCACCGCACGGGCCTACCAGGCGGTCGACAGCGGCGACATCTACGGCGTCCGCTGCGCCGTGGTGGGGTCGCAGACGTGGTACCTCATGTACTTCCCGCTCGACTCCAAGGACGACGCAGCCGTTCGGGCCGATGTCACCAAAGTGATGTCGACCTGGGTCTGGAAGTAGCGCGGAGCGTCAACCCACCGTCGCGAGGATGACCCGCGCACAGTCCGCGTACGACAGGCGCGCGCTGTTGAGGCACATGTCGTACTCCCGGTAGTCGCCGAACGTCGTGTCGGTGAAGAACTGCTGGTACCGGCTGCGCGTGCGGTCCATGGTCGCGATGTGGCCCTCGGCCGACTTGCGCGTTACGCCATCCACTTCGACGGCGCGCGTGATCTTCCGCTCGAGGTCGGTGCTGTACACGAAGACGCTGCGGAACGGGATGCCCGCGTCGGCGAGGATCTTGTCGGCGCAGCGACCGACGAACACCGCCGGCGCCGTACGGGCGGCAACCAGCACGACGTCCTGGATCGCGCTGTACAGGCGGTAGGGCAACGAGGAGGTCTCCGGGTCCGCCCCGGCGAACATCGAGATGGAGACGAACGGGTTCGTGGCGACGCGCTCGTCGAAGCGATCCAGCAGGCCGGGCGACAGGCCCTTCGCAGCTGCTGCGTCCTGGATGATCCGGCTGTCGTAGAAGCGTACGGCCGCCTGCTCGGCCACGAGGCGGCCGACCTCGCGGCCTCCGCTGCCGAACTCCCGGTTGATGACGATGGACCTCACGAGCCGTCCTCCTCTGTGGTTGCGCCGAAGTCGAGCCAGCGAACACCCGAAAGGTACGTGTCGGGGTCGGCCTTGGGGTCGAGGGCCAGCTGGATGACGAAGCCCTGGCAGATGCCGCGCAACACCTGTACGAGCGGTGCCGCGCGGTGCGCTGCCTCCGCGGGGTCAAGGCCCTGTTGCTCCAGCCAGGTGCGCATGTACGTCTCGTGCAGACGGGCGAACTGCGCTGCGAAGTCGGCGAAGACCGACCTGAGCTCCGGGTCGCGCAGGCACGCGGACCACGTGTGGATACGGATCTCGGAGCCGGCGCCGGTACGCAGCCTGTCCAGGTACTCGGCGACGAGCTGCGACGGCTCCGGCAACGGGTCTCGTGCCACGATTGCCGCTGCGTCAGCCGCGCGCTCGGTGAGCACTTCGGACGCGACCTGACGGATGATGTCGACCTTGTTCTCGAAGTGCACGTAGAGCGAGCCCGCCGAAAGGCCGGACTCGGCGATGATGTCGGCCATCGATGTCGCCTCGAACCCGTTGCGCATGAAGCAGTGCTGGGCAGCCTCGATGATCTGGCGACGGCGATCGGTTCGCCGGTCGTCGCTGATCTTCGGCATCGCGCACCCCTTCGTTTGACACCATATCGGCGTCCTGAGCAGAATAAAGAATGAACGATCATTCTTTTTGGCGCGGGCTGAGCCGGCGGCAC
>DAIPZP010000107.1:0-1936 GCA_036782155.1 Propionibacteriaceae bacterium | reverse complement strand
AGCAGAATAAAGAATGAACGATCATTCTTTTTGGCGCGGGCTGAGCCGGCGGCACATGACGAACGGAGACCGCCGATGACCCTGTCCGGCGCCGGACGAATCCGTACCCTCCGCCGCCACGCCGCGGTGCTCCTCGGAGTCTCGCTCGCCATGGCGACTCTCAACGGATGCGGCAGCCCGAGGACCACGATCCCGTCGACCGCTGAGGTGACGACGGACACCATCACCACAAGCGTCGGCGCTGTCGGGTCACTCGCGGCTGCGACGACCCAGGACCTCGGCTTCCCAGGCGGCGGCCTGCTGTCGTCGGTCGCGGTCCACGTCGGTGACCAGGTCAAGGCAGGTCAGCAACTCGCGACCATCGACGACTTCACCCTGAGGCAGGTCTTGGTTCAGCAGCAGGCGAACCTGACCGCTCAGCAGGCGCTGCTCGGCAAGCTCACCGCGAGCCCTTCCACGGCGGGGGCCCAGAACACGCTTGCTCAGGCGCAGCAGATCCTGAACGCGACGAAGAGTCAGATCGCCGCGACGGGAACGGCGGACGACGTGGGCATCACGCGCGCGAACGCCCAGCTCGACGCGGCCCAGAACCTCGCGACCGCCGCGCAGGCCGTGGTCGACGCCGCCCGGGCCGGATGCAGCACCACCCCTTGCGCCGCGCTGGCCACGGCGGAGGCGAGCTTCGCCACGGCCAACCAAGGCGTCGAGACGGCGAAGACGTCCGTGGCGACGGCCGGGCAGAAGAAGAGCACAGATGCGGCAACCGGCCAGGTGTCGGTCGCCTCGGCCCAGCAGGGCGTGGTCGGCGCGCAGAACAACGCGAGCTCGAGCAGCTCGGACAGGCCGTACCTCATCGAGCAGCAGCAGGCCGTCGTCGCCACCGCCCAGAGTCTCGTGGCGATCGCCCAGCACAACCTCGACCTCGCGACTCTCACCGCCTCGTTCGACGGCACGATCACCGCGATCAACGGCAACGTGGGCGAGTACCTCACCGCGAGCACGGGAACGACCGCCGACGCGGCCGGCACGACGAGCGCGATCCCCGGAACGACGACGAGCACGTCGACGGTGGCACGTCCAGGCGGTACGCAGTTCATGGTGATCTCGAAGGCCGGACCCCTCGTCGCGGTGCTGCCGGTGCAGGAGTCCGACGCTGCGGCTGTCGTCACGGGCCAAGACGTGTCGCTCGGCCTCGACGCAGTCCCGGACCTGGCGGCGCGGGGCAAGGTCACAGCTGTCTCACCGAGCGCGACCGTGGTGTCCGGCAGCGTCACCTATTTCGTCACCGTGACGCTCGAATCGACCGACTCCCGGCTCAAGGAGGGCATGACCGCCCGCGCCACCGTTGTCACGGCGCAGCGCAGCGGAGTCCTCACCGTGCCGACCGCGGCGATCCATCACCAGAACGGCAAGACCACGGTCACCACGATCCAGGACGGGACACGGCAGGCCGTCGTCGTCGCCACGGGCCTGGTCAGCCCCGACCGCACGGAAGTGGTCTCCGGCCTCTCCGCCGGCCAGAGCGTCGTCGTCGCCGGCTAGCACCACCACACCGAACGAGGAGCACGATCGTGACAGAGCAGACCTCCGAGGCCGTACAGCCCAGCCAGACAGAGTCCGAGCCGCCCATCGCGACGGCGGCACGACGTCGACCGGTGAGCCGTCGGACCAAGATCGCGTTGACCGTGATCCTCGTCGTCGCGCTCGTCGCGACGGGCGGCCTGGTGGGCTCGTGGGCCGTCAACGACAGCCTGTACGTGTCCACGGACAACGCCCAGATCGACGGCGTGCAGCTCCTGGTGAACGCGCCCGCGAGCGGCACGCTGGTGGACTGGTCGGTCGACATGGGCTCGACCCTCACCGCCGGGCAGGAGGTCGGCCGCATCGCCGTACAGGCCGGCTACATGCAGCCGCAGGTCACGGTGCGGTCCCCGGC
>DAIPZP010000106.1:0-6305 GCA_036782155.1 Propionibacteriaceae bacterium | reverse complement strand
ACGGCTCCGGCCCCGTCTCGGCTCCCACTGCGGCGAACCCGGCGACTCGGGTAATGCACGCTGCGGCAGGACCGCTGTGGACGGGCTGATCACCGCGTCGACGACGGGCGCGAGCGCCGTGGCAGCCACCGCGGCCTCAGGTACAGCCACCATGGGCAGCTGGGCGGTCGGCATCACTCCCGCGAGAAGGCGTCCGATGTCGTCGCGCATCTCCTTAGCCGACTGGTAGCGCTTCTCGGGGTCCTTCTCCAGCGCCTTGAGCGTGATCGCGTCCATCTCCGGGGTGATCACGCTGTCGAGCAGCGACGGCCGTACAGGCAGCTCTCGCACGTGCTGGTACGCGACGCTCACGGGCGAGTCGCCCTTGAACGGCGGCTCGCCGACGAGCAGCTCGTACAGCAGGCACCCCGCCGCGTACACATCGGAGCGGTTGTCGACGGTCTCACCGCGCGCCTGCTCAGGCGACAGGTACTGGGCGGTGCCGATCACCGCGGCGGTCTGGGTCATCGAGGCGGACGTGTCGGCGACCGCGCGGGCGATGCCGAAGTCCATGACCTTGACCTGGCCGGTGGAGGTCAGCATGACGTTCGCGGGCTTGATGTCGCGGTGGATGATGCCGGCATTGTGGCTGTACTGGAGGGCGTCCAGCACGCCGATCTCCATCTCGAGCGCACGCTCGGGGAGGATCTTGCGTCCTTCGCGCAGCAGGTCGCGCAACGTGTGGCCGACCACGAGCTCCATGACGATGTAGGGGATGTGGACGTCGGAGGCGGGATCGAGCTGCTCGCCCGTGTCGTACACGCTCACGATGTTGGGATGGTTCAGCCCCGCCGCGGCCTGCGCCTCACGACGGAACCGGGCCTGGAAGGTCGAGTCGCCTGCGAGATCGATACGCAGGATCTTGATGGCGACAGGACGGCTGAGCCGCGTGTCGAGCGCTCGCCGGACTTCAGCCATGCCACCGCGGCCCAGAACCGGCCCCACCTGGTAGCGCCCGCCCAGCAGCGTCCCCTGCTCGGCTGTCACCATGACCCTCCCACGACCCGTGCCCGACTGATTAGTCCCGGCACATTGTGACCATTCAACATGAGAGAGGGCTGAACGTGCTTGCCGGGGCCTCTCAAGATTGGGTTAGCGCAGCGTGAGTTCTTCATCGCGAGGCCTCGATCAAGGCCTTGGCGATGGGTCCGGCAAGCGCTCCGCCCGCGATGTCGGTACGGTCCACGTTCGCATCCTCGATGAACACCGCGATCGCGATGTCGGGGTCGCGAGCGAACGACACGAACCACGCGTACGGATTCTTCGTAGGGTCCGTCTGCGCCGTACCGGTCTTGCCGCCCACCACGACTCCAGCGACCTGCGCCTTCGTACCGGTGCCCTTCTGGACGACGTTGACCATCATCTGCTGCAGCGCCTGGGCCGACGGTGCCGTCATGGCCTGCTTGTCGTCGGGCCCGTGCCGGTACAGCACGCGCAGGTCGGCGCTGCGCACCTCGCTGACGAGGTACGGGGTCTTGAGCACCCCGTCGTTGCAGATCGCGGAGACGATCATCGCCATCTGCAAGGGGCTGGCCGCGACGTCGTACTGCCCGATCGCGCTGAGCATCGTCTGCGCCGCGTCGACTTTCGTGGGGAACTGGCTCTTCGCGGCGTTGACGTCGCTCATCGGCGTTGTGTTGAAGCCGAACTTCTCCGCCTGGGCACGGATCTTGTCCGCCCCCAGCATCGCTCCGAGGTTCGCGAACGCCGTGTTGCACGACAGCTGCAGCGCCCTGTCCATGGTCTGCTGGGTGTTCCCGCAGTTCGACTCGTTGCCCAGCACGCTCGTGGAGTTCGGCAGCGTGAGCTGGGACGGGGTGTTGATGAGCGTGTCGGCCGCCATCCCGTTCTCGAGCGCGGTGGCCGCGGTGACGAGCTTGAACGTCGAACCCGGTGGGTAGATCTCGCGGGTTCCCCGGTCCGACAAGGGCCTCGTCGCGTCCGCGTTGAGCGCTGTCCATGCCGCCCTGGCAGCGGTGAGGTCGTGCGTGGCGAGGGTGTTCGGGTCGTACGTGGGGGTCGAGACCATCGCCAGGATTGCGCCCGTCTTGGGGTCGAGCGCCACGACGGCGCCCTTCTTCGTACCGAGCTGCTGCATCGCGACCTGCTGCAGCTTCGGGTTGATCGTGGTCTGGATGGTCGCGCCCACTGGCGTCGCGCCGGTGAACATGTCGACCAGCCGGTCGAGCGTCTGGCTGGATCCCGTACCGGCCAGCTCGGTCGAGTACTTCGACTCCAGCCCCGAACGACCGAAGTCGTACGCGTACCAGCCGGTCACCGTCGCGTACAGGCTGCCAAGAGGGTACGAGCGCTGGTACTGGAAGCGGTCCTTGACCGGCGTCGTCGTCGCGATCTGCGTGTCACCCGCGAGGATGGCGCCCCGGTTCTGGGCGAACTCGGCGTCGAGCACGCGGCGGTTCCTGTTGTCGGCCGACAGCGACGCCTGACGCCACAGCTGGACGACGCTCACGTTGACCATGAGCGCCAGGAAAAGGACCGTGGCGACGAGCGCGGTGCGGCGGATCGATGCGTTCACTGTTCCTCCTGGTCGAACCGGTACTGCTGCGTCGGTTCGTCGGGGTCGGTGGTGATCGGCCGTGTCACGGTCGAGATGGACGTGTCGTCGCCTGGGGTGAAGGCGGCTGTCGCCTCCGCGTCGGCGGTGTCGGGGAGGGCGCGGGCCGGGGGCTCGTCGTCGTGGGGCAACGCAGGGCTCGGCGCGGTACGGGGTTCGGGGCGCGGCACGGGCTGCGTCGGCCGGAGCATGATCACCTGCGTGGCATCCGCCGACAGCGACGCCACGTCACCCTCGTCGACCCTCACGGCAACAGGACGCCGGGCCTCATGGCTGACGAGAAGCATCACCGCCATGACCAGCCAGTTCGCCACCATCGACGAGCCGCCCTGCGACATGAATGGCGTCGTCAGGCCGGTGAGCGGAAGCAACCGGGTGACCCCGCCGATGATCGCGAAGACCTGGAGCGCGAACACGAGAGACAGCCCGGCCGAGAGCAGCTTGCCGAACGGCTCCGTACAGTTCAGGGCCGTCCGCAGGCCGCGCGCGACGATGATGCCGTAGACGAGGATCACCGCCATCAGCCCCACGACGCCGAGCTCCTCGCCGATCGCCGCGGTGATGAAGTCGCTCTTCGCGAGCGGGGTCAGGCCAGGGCGTCCCAGGCCCCAGCCACGACCGAGCAGGCCGCCGTACGCGAAGCCGAACTGTGCCTGGATCACCTGGAAGTTCGTGTCGTAGTTGCTGAACGGGTCGAGCCACGAGCTGACGCGCACGCCGACGTAGGCGAAGCGCTGGTAGGCGAACCACCCCCCGGCGGCGAACAGCAGCCCGCCGAGGAAGACCCAGCTCGACCGGCCGGTGGCGAGGTACACCATGGCGACGAACAGGCCGAAGAACAGCATCGAGGTGCCGAGGTCCTTCTGGTAGATGAGGACGAGCATGCTCGCCACCCACATCACCGCGATCGGGCCGAGGTCCCTGGCGCGCGGCAGCGTGAACCCCAGCACCTTCGGGCCGGCCATCGCGAGCACGTCCTTCGTCTCGGCGAGGTAGCCCGCGAACGCCAGGCTCAGCACGAGCTTCGCCACCTCGGCCGGCTGGAAGCTGTAGCCGAACACCCGGATCCAGATCCGCGATCCGTTGAGCTCGATGCCTAGAGGGGTCAGCGGGAGAAGGAGCAGGACGAGACCGGCGAGGAACAGCAGGTACGGGAACCGCCGCAGGATCCGGTAGTCCTTCACGAGCAGGATCACCGCGATCGCTGCCGCGATGCCGAGCACCGCCCACAACGACTGGGTCTGCGCATCCGACCTTGCCGGGTCTGCGATGAGGTCGATCCGGTGGATCATCGCGAGCCCGAGTCCGACCAGCAGGAAAGTCGCCGGAAGAAGGACGGGGTCGGCGTACGGCAGCTTGCGAGTCACGACGAAATGCGTCGCGATGCCGACGGCGAACCAGACAGCGAGCACGTACGGCCACGCGGCTGGCAGGTGCCCGTCGATGTCGAGGTGGGTCAGCAGGTAGCCGGAGATGCCCACACTCTGCGCGAGCAGGAGCAGCAGCAGCCCGACGGCTGGCCTGCTCCTGTGGACGACGACTTCGCCCGTGCTCAATGCCGTGGCGGACACGTCAGCACTCGTCGGGCGCGCTCGGGGTCGGGACCGTCGTCGGGGTCTGTACCGGCAGCACGCTCGTGGAGCCCGAGGACCCAGTCGACGACGTGGATGCCGGCGACTGGCCGGTCGACGCGGTCGCCGAACCGGAAGCCGATGGGATCGTCACGCTCGCGCTCGGGGACGGGGTGGGGGTCGGGGTCTGCGTGGCCTGTGCCCGTGCCAGTCTCTGAGCGACACACTGTGCGGCGCGGGTCCTCAGCTCTTCGGCCGCGGCCTTTGCGGTGTCGATGCCTCCCTGCCGGATCGTGATGCCGGCCCGGACCTTCTCCTGGTAGGCCGGCGGCAGGTCGCTCATCTGGATGCCCGTGTTCTCGACAAGACGATTTGTGGACACACCGAGAAGGCTGCCCTGAACGCCCTGGTAGATGCCGACCTGCTGCCCCGTCGGCGCGATGAGGAACTGCGTCATGGCGTACGCGTACGTGCCGTAGGCGGCCAGGCCGACCACCAGCACGACGGCGAGGATCGCACCCCACAAGCCGAAACGACGACGACGCTGTCCGGCTTCCGGCTCGTACCGGCCGCCGTCCACCACACCATTCGAGGTCGGCGCCGGCGCAGCGGGGACGATGTTGCCCGAGGCGTCGGTGGTCTCTTCCGCGCCGCCGTCGCCAAGATCGATGGGCTTGGAGCGGATCGCGGGGATCTCGCGCGTGACCGCCGCGCCGAGCACAAGACCGCGTGCGGCGGTACGGGGCGGTGCGAGGACGGTCCCTGCTGTGGCGACCTCCGCATCGGAACCGGCCTTGACGACGTCGGAGACGATGATCGTGATGTTGTCCAGGCCTCCGCCGGCGTGGGCCGCCTCGACGAGGTCCGTGAGCACGAGGTCGAGGTCGTCGCCCGCGAGCGCATCACCGATGACGTCGTCGGTGACCAGTCCGCACAACCCGTCGGAGCAGAACATGATCCGGTCGCCATCGCGCAGCGTGACGAGCTCGAGATCCGGCTCGGAGATGGGTTGTCCGTTGAGCACCCGCAGCAGGAGCGAGCGGTGCGGGTGGACATGGGACTCGTCCTCGGTGATCCGCCCCTCGTCGATCAGCGACTGGACCCAGGAGTGGTCGTGGGTGAGCCTGGTGAGCTCGCCGTCGCGACGGAGGTAGCCCCGGGAGTCGCCGATATGGGCGACACCGAGCTGCTCACCGTCGAAGAGAGCCCCGCACACCGTCGTACCCATGCCGTCCAGGGACATGTCGTCGGCGACGAGCTCGGCGAGACGGTCGTTGGCCTTCTGCAGCGCGCCGCCCAGCACCTCGAGCATCTCCGTGCCCTTGTGATGCCCATCGGCCTTCTGGAGCTCCGTGATGGCGACCGTCGAGGCGAGATCTCCAGCGGCCGCGCCGCCCATGCCGTCGGCAACGACCACCATCGTCGGGGACGCATAGCCCGAGTCCTGGTTGTTCTTTCTCACCAGGCCGATCTCGGAGTGTGCGACCGTGCGCAAGGTGAGCGGCATCAGGTCTCCAGCCTCATCTGGGTTCGCCCGATCCTAAGGCTGTCGGATGCCGTGACCACAGTCGGAGTCACGACTCTCACCTCGTTGACGAAGGTTCCGTTGGTCGAGCCGAGGTCGGTGACGACCCAGTCGCCGTTCGCCCGGCGAGCCAGTGAGGCGTGGTCGCCGGAGACGTAATCGTCGTCGAGGATCAGCGCGCAGTCGGCCGAGCGTCCGATCCGGAACTCGTCGACGAGGGCCAGGCGGGTCCCGGCCTGCGATCCGGTGTCGATCGCGAGCACCTTCGCCTCGTGCCGCGAGCGCTTCCTCGGCTCCGGAGATCGGGCCGCACGCTTGTCCTTGGCAGGGCCGGGGACGCCGGCCGGCGCGGTCCGGAAAAGGTCCGTACGGATCACGTTGGCAACCAGCAGAACGAAGAGCCAGAGAACCGCGAGGAACGCCACTTTGAGCAGCGTGACGATGAGATCCGCCATGTGTGTCAGAGCCTCAGCTGGCCGCAGGCGCGTGGACGAGCAGGTGGGTCGAGCCGATGTCGATCCGAGTGCCGTCCGTGACGTCTGCCTCGCGGACCTTGCGGCCGTCGACGGTGATCCCATTGGTCGACCCGAGGTCG
>DAIPZP010000105.1:0-6324 GCA_036782155.1 Propionibacteriaceae bacterium | reverse complement strand
ACAACGCTACCCCTCCTGTCGTAACGTGACGTGGCTTGCACTGCGTACGTGGCGAGTCAGTAGCGCAGCAGCAGGTACGGGGTGGCGATGCCGAGGGTGACGACCGCGACCAGTGAGCCGTACTTCGTGAACTCCCAGAAGGAGATCGGATGGCCGCTGCGCTTCGCGATCCCGGCCACCACCACGTTGGCGCTCGCGCCGATCGCGGTGGCGTTGCCGCCGAGATCAGCGCCGAGAACCAGCGCCCACCACAAACCGTTCTGGCCGCCGAGTGGGCCGTTCCCGCGGACAAGCTGGTCGACCACGGGGGACATGGTGGCGACAAACGGGATGTTGTCGACGAGCGCTGACAACGCAGCGGATCCCCACAGGATCAGCATCATCGCGGCGGGGACGCTGTCGCCCGCCACGCCGCCGACGGCAGCGGCCAAGCGCGCGATCGCGCCCGTCTTGACCAGCGACCCGACCAAGATGAAGAGGCCGGCGAAGAAGAGAAGAGTGGCCCACTCGACCTCGGCAAGGTAGGACTCAGGGCGGAGGCGGCTGATGGCGACCAGCACGCCGGCGCCGAGCAGCGCCACCACCGACGGCGCGAGGTGCAGCACGCCGTGGAGGCTGAAAGCGGCGAGGACCAAGGCCAGTACGACCAGGCTGCGCCAGAGCAGCGACGGGTTCTCGATGGCTTCGCGCTCGTCGAGCTGCATCACCCTGTCGACCTGTTCGGGATCGGCGACGAAGTCCTTGCGGAACAGGATGCGCGCGAGGCCGACGAACGCCAACAGCATCAGCAGGACGATCGGACCCATGTTGACCAGGAAGTCGTTGAAGCCAAGACCCGAGCGGCTCGCCACGATGAGGTTGGGCGGGTCGCCGACCAGGGTGGCGGTGCCACCGATGTTGGACGCGAGTGCCTCCGCGATGAGGAAGGGTACGGGCCGTACGCCGATCTGCTCGCACACCAGGAGCGTGACCGGTGCGATCAGCAGCACTGTGGTGACGTTGTCCAGGGCGGCCGAGGCCACCGCCGTGATGAGACACAGGAGGACCATCACGCGGAAGGGCCGACCTCCAGCTCGCTTGGCGGCCCAGATTGCGACGTACTCGAAGATCCCGGTCTGACGCAGGACACCGACGATGACCATCATCCCGAACAGCAGGAAAATGACGTTCCAGTCGATCCCTGTGTCCTGGGAGAAGAACGCATCGTCGGCGCCGACCACACCGAGCGCGAGCATGAGGCCCGCGCCGCCCAGAGCCGCGGCCACGCGGTTGATCCGCTCCGAGGCGATGAGGATGTAGACGACGGTGAAGATGACGATCGCAACGACCATCATCCGCGGTCGTCCCCACAGACAAGCTCCAGGAGGTGCGACGCGGTGAGGACTCCGATGATCCGCGTGCCCTCGATGACGGCGCACAGCGGGCTGCGCAGGCGGGCCATGATCGCAGCCGCCTCCATCAGGGTGTCGTCTGCTTTCACCACCGCAAGCTCCATCGGCGGGTTCGGCAGGAGATCCGCCACTGTGGCGCGCCGCAGTCTCTCAGCGAGCTTGTCGGCCGAGACCTCGCCCATGACCCGTGCCAGGGCAGGGTCCGACTGCACATACCCGGGGACCATGAACTTGACCACCTGAGATGCGGGCAAGACCGCCTTTGGACGGCCGTCGGCCTCTGTCACGACGATCCCGGGTCGCCGGTCCTTGGCGATCAGCCGGGCAGCCACAAGAGCTGACGTGTCGACGCCCACGACAGGGAACTCCTCGACGATATCTCCGACGCGCATGGGTCAACCCTAGGACCTTGACCGCCCTGGACCCTCGCGATGTGAGCTCCGTGCCCCCTGCCCATGCGACTCGCGACCTCGACACAATCGCTGGTGACCCACCCGTACCGTGTCCATGACGATCCGGCCCCGTGGCGACCCGGGTGTAGTCTGGCCTTAGCGACGACTGCACGATCACGAGCGAACCAACGCATGTCAGTGGGTGTAGGCGTCGACCGGACCATGGGGAAACTTGGTTCCGCGGGAGGTGCCATCCGGCAGACGTCTCGCCGAAGGTCGGCCTTCGGATGTCGACCGTGACGGACGGATACCGCCCCAATGACTCGTTTCGGATTTCTGAGCACCTACCCCCCTACACGGTGCGGCCTGGCGACGTTCACGGCAGCTCTCGCCACCGCGATCTCTCGCGGTAGCGATGACGAGTGCGACATCGTGCGGGTCGACGACCTCGTGCCGGCTGGTCCGCCCGTGAACACACGCAAGGTTCGTGTCGTGGGGGACTTGAAGCCGGGCGATGCCGCAGGACGTGAGCTCGCCGCCGAACTTCTCAACGACCGCGACGTGGTCGTCATCGAGCACGAGTACGGCATCTACGGCGGCCCGGACGGAGACGAAATCCTCGACCTCCTCGCCCGCATCCAGCAGCCGACGATCGTCGTCATGCACACGGTCCTGCCCTCGCCGACACCCCATCAGCGCGCCCTCACGACCGCGATCGGCGAGCAGGCGGGCGCTCTCGTCGCGATGACGCATACGGCCATGGCGCTGCTGATCGACCTGTACGACGTGGCCCCGGCCAAGGTCCACCTGATCCCGCACGGTGTGGCATGGGCACCCGCTGCCGTTCAGAGCACCCACGCGCGTCCTCGCATCCTGACGTGGGGCTTGCTCGGCCCCGGTAAGGGCATCGAATGGGGCATCCGCGCGATGACGCTCCTGACAGACCTGGACCCCGCGCCGCTCTACCGCGTGCTCGGACAGACCCACCCCAAGGTGGTCATCGAGCAGGGCGAGAACTATCGACGCTCCCTGACGTTGCTCGTCGACGCCCTCGGTCTGAAGGGCGATGTGCAGATCGACGGCCGCTACCGCGAGTCTGCCGAGCTCGCTGCGGAGGTGGCCGCCGCGGATCTCATCCTTCTGCCGTACGACTCCCGCGACCAAGCCACGTCAGGCGTCCTCGTCGAAGCAGTCGCTGCCGGCAAGCTCGTGATCGCGACGCAGTTCCCGCACTCCATCGAGCTTCTCTCGCAAGGTGGGGGAGTGCTGGTGGACCACGAACGACCGGACCAGATCGCTGGGGCGATCCGGGACGCACTCGCTGATCCGGCGCGTGCTCTCGCGGCCCAGGCTGTGGCCCGCGAATCGGCCCGCGCGAACAGCTGGAGTGCGGTCGCGGAGAGCTACCGGACCCTGGCTTCCGACTTGGCTCGCGTCAGCGTTGCCTGGTGACGGGCTCGGAGCAGGAACGGCCACCGTCCGCCACGTACACCCATCTTCTGGCGATGACCACGGACATCGGTCTGTACGAGCATGCATACCTTCGGCATCCCCGCCTCGAGCACGGGTACTGCACCGATGACGTCGCGCGTGCCCTCGCCGTCGTCGTGCGCGAGCCCGAGCAGACGAGGGAACTCCAGCGAGCCGCCGACGTGTACCTGCGGTTCCTGGAAGGCGCGGTGACGCCGAATGGCACGGTGCACAACCGGATGGCCATCTCGGGAGTCTGGCTCGATCCCCCCGGCACGGACGACATGTGGGGCCGCGCGATCGAAGGCTTGGGGGCGGCAGCACGGAGGGCTTCCAACGCCCTCCACAAACGGGCGTTCACCACCTTCCTCGTCGCGGCGCAGAGACGATCGGTCGATGTACGAGCCAGCGCTTTCGCGGCCGTCGGGGCGGCCGACGTGCTCTCGGTTCGCCCCGACTCCGAGCCCGCCCGCGACCTTCTCGTGGACTGCCTGGATCGGCTGCCCCGGCGTGTCGGGAAGCACTGGCAATGGCCCGAGAGCCGGCTCCGCTACGCGAACGCGACGCTGTGTCAGGCGCTGATCGTCGGCGGTGAGGCCCTGCACGACATGGACACCCTGAACCAAGGTCTCACCCACCTCGCCGTCCTGCTCGGGCTCGAGACCAGCCCGTACGGCCACCTGTCCCTTGCCGGTACGAACGGTCGTGGCCCTGACGACGAAGGGTCGTTGTGGGACCAACAGCCCATCGAGGCGGCGGCCATCGCGGCCGCGTGCCTTGAGGCGGTGAGGATCACTGGTGACCCGCGATGGGCCAAGGGTGTGAATCAGGCGTGGGCCTGGTTCACGGGGGACAACGATTCCGCCACAGCGATGTACGACCCCAGCGACGGCGCGGGGTACGACGGCCTCGAACGCGACGGTCGCAACGAGAACTGCGGTGCGGAGTCCACCCTCGCGGCACTGAGCACGCTCCAGGACATCCGAGCGCTCAGCGCGATGGCGACATGACTGCCCTCGCGAAGGACGCGGGAGTTGAGCTTCTCGCCGCGCGCGAGCGTGTCGTAACGAGACTGTTCCGACCAGGGGAAGCCTGGCCGGGAGGGCCGTCTCGCACGGAGTTGTTGATGAACCGCGTGCTGTCGATGCCACCGGAGACGATGCCCGCGCTCGCGCAGGGCATTCGTGAGGACTTCGGGGACCGGCATACTCGGCTCGTCGAGCTCCTCGTCCAGAACGCGACCATGGTCCGTGGCGCGGACGCGCCGCCGATCAGCGAGGATCTCTCGATCGTGCTCGGTGCGGTCTTCACCGCGGAGTTCGCGGTCGAGGGCGCGGCACTGTGCAATCCCAGCCCCGTCCAACACCCGGATCAGGAAGGCCTCGAGGACGGAGAGCTCCGGGTTCTCCTCTCGGTGCGGTCCATCGGGGAGTCGCACCTGTCGACCATCCAGTTCTGCGAAGCGATCATCGGACCGGGTCCCACGTGGAGGTTCCTCCCTCGCGAGACACCCCTCCGTCTACCGGCCGTGGCCCGTGGCGTGTGGACCAAGGAACACTTCCTGCGGGCGCTGGAGCGCCACGGGCAGGTGGCCGAGCTGGTGCGCTCCGTGGGGCAGGCACTTGCCGAGACCTTCAAGGCCGGTGATGTGGAGAAGGCGCTGCAAGGACTCCCTTCCCAGCTGCTTCATCATGCGGAAGCGCGGGCCCAGCTCGACGCGATCCGCACCATGGCAAGCTCCGCGTACCGGGCGACTTTCCCCGAAGACAGCGACCTGACCGCTCGGGTGCTGCTCCCCGTCGCCGACGAGGAGCGGATGGGGATGGAGGATGCTCGCTTCGTGGCGTTCCGGGGTGACGACACCGAGGACTACCGAGCCACGTACACCGCGTACGACGGGCATTCCGCGACCTCACGGCTGATCACCACCACCGACTTCTGCACTTTCGAGGTGCATCGCCTGACCGGGGGGCCCACTCGCGCGAAGGGGATGGCCCTGTTCCCGAGGCGAGTAGGGGGAGAGGTGCTCGCGTTGGGCCGGGGCGACGGCGAATCCATCTCGGTGAGCCGATCGTCCGACGGGCTCGACTGGGCCCAGGAGGAGCCGGTGTACCCACCTCAGGCGATCTGGGAGGTCGTACAGAGCGGGAACTGCGGGCCACCGATCGAGACGCCCGAGGGTTGGCTCGTCATCACTCACGGGGTCGGCCCCATGCGGGTCTACTCGATCGGCGCGATCCTCTTGGACCGGGACGACCCCACGCAGGTCCGGGCAGTGCTTCCCGGACCGCTCGTGGTGCCGCAGGGCGCCGACCGCACCGGCTACGTCCCCAACGTCGTCTACAGCTGCGGCGCGATAGTCCACGACGAGACGCTGTGGATCCCGCACGGCGTGGGTGACGATCGCATCCGCGTTGCCTCGGTCACGTTGTCCGCGCTCTTCGGCGCCTTCCACTGGCTCGATGAAAGGCCGCGAGCCGTCGTCTG
The DNA here is from genome assembly GCA_036782155.1 of Propionibacteriaceae bacterium. Classification (GTDB taxonomy): domain Bacteria; phylum Actinomycetota; class Actinomycetes; order Propionibacteriales; family Propionibacteriaceae; genus Fen-668. Next base: position 584 of record DAIPZP010000105.1, on the reverse strand, counting down.
AAGCCCACTCCGATCCGGCCAAGCGATACGTGTGGTGATCTGACCCGGGCTCCCGCCGGGCAAGTACAGTCAGGCGCAGCTACCGGGCATCTCGGTGGTAGGGGACGAACAGGAGTTCCGGTGCTCGAGGTTCTGAAGACCCTGGTCAGCGTGGCGCAGAAGCGACCGCGCGACTACCGCCGGCTCATGCGGATACGCGGCTCGATCTTCACCACGGTCGCCGAGCTCGACGCCCAGATCCTCACGTCGCCCGAGCCCATCCCGTACCAACAGCTTGATCGCTCCGGATTTCGCCCGATCGCGGCCGGTGCCGCGTGGGGTCGCACGTCCGACTGCGCGTGGCTCCACATCACCGGCGAGGTGCCCGACGGGGTGGCGGATCCGCGCGTGATGCTCGGTATCCGCGGCGAGGGTCTGGTCTACTCCGCGGGCGGTGACGTCGTGGACTCCGTGAGCACGGTGTGGATCCAGGGCGACCTCCCTCATTCCGGCGGGGCCTACCGGCCTATCACCGGCATTGACGTCTCGGCCGGGCACGTCGACTTCTACGCCGACGTCGCCTTCAACGGCGTCCTGCTGTACGA
>DAIPZP010000104.1:0-6409 GCA_036782155.1 Propionibacteriaceae bacterium | reverse complement strand
CGAAGCCGATCAGCCGCCGAGCGTGCGCATGCGTGAGGTGCAGGAGGTACAGGACGAGCAGGACCTGTACGAGGGGGAAGGCGATGTACGTGACCTGGTACGCAAGGTCTAGCCAGGGCCGGTCCGGTACGGCGGAGGTGTTGAGCGAGGTTGTCTGCTGGTTGAGCGGCTGGTTCGGCCGGGTGAGCTCTTCGATGATCGACAGCACCGAGTACACCGCTGACTTTCCCAGGCCCAGGAACAGCACGATGAGCATTTCGAGGCCGTACCGGGGCTTCGGATCCACGGGAGTGAGTCTGCCCCACCCGTCAAGCAGGACGTGGCGCCTGGGTACGCTCACCGCCCCGATGTCACACCGCGTACGCGACGTCACACCGCTTGTAGCCGGTGTGACGTCGAACAGGCGGTGTGACGTCGCGGGGAACCACGCCAACCTGAACCGACCGACTGGCACCGCACCGCCCCGGACAACGAGCACACCGGCGCCGTGTCGATCTACGTCAAGGACAGCCGACCGGCACCCGTGAGCGGATCAGGGCTAGTACGTGAGTGAGCGCGGCTGGTCGCGGCGTTGGAGCTGCACGATCCACCGCTCAGCACAGTCCGGCGCCGACACCTCGGCGGCCTCACCGGTGGGAAGCCTCTTCTCCCAGGCCGCCACGGCCTGGGCGTTCTCGTCGCGTCCCATGACCCACGTGGTGACGGCGTAGTCGCCTGCCGGCACCTGCGGCAGCTCGGCCTGACGGCCCGTACCGCTCTCGACGCGCAGCTCGCCGTCGACGGTCACGGTGTTCACGGTGTCCCGCTCCCAGGCGCCGCTCGGTACGGTCGGGATCTCCTCCAGGTCGTACACCTGCAGCTCCACACCGACCTGCTGCCCCCAGTCGGCACTCGATCGCAGCTGGATCGCCGGTTCGGCCTCCGACCACGGCGCGGGCTCCTTGAGCCCCTTGGTGATCGAGATCCACTGCTCGTCGACAGGCACCGTTGCCGTGTAGCTCCGCATGTCGGCAATGGTGCCATGCGGGTACGCCCGGGCTGGGATGCGGGTGACAATCTGCTCACGATTGTCGCCGTTCTGCAGCGCCAAAGGGGTGGGCAGGAAAGAATCGCGAGCATGCGGAACAGCCTGGTCGTCGTCACCCTCGCTCTCGCGCTAGGCGGCTGCGCCACCACGTCGCCCCCTGTCGCGGCCCAGACGACCTCGGCGGCCGCGCCGACGACGTCCGCGAAAGCCACCACGACACCGTCTGCCAGCGCCGCGACCTCCACGAGCGCCAAGGCCTCGGCATCCGGGTCGTTCGACACGTTGCCGGCGGGCTACTCGTACGCCTTCCTCTACAAGCTGACCAAGGTCTCCGGACGCTGGTCCGTCGTGCTCGACCCCGTGACGATGTGCATGTACCCGAGCACCGACCCCAACTGCTCCGACATCACCGAGCCGCCGCCGAACGACTACGAGCTGCGCAACCTCAGCACCAAGACGTACACGGTGCCGCTGGTGTCCGGGACGACGTTCAGCGTCATCGGACCGAGCGGCCAGCCCGGTGACTACGTCACGCTTCCGATGGCCGAGAAGTCCTGGCCCACGTCCGAGACAATGGGAAGGCTCATCGTCACGTACTCGACGAACGCGGCGGGCGAGGTCTCCGCGATCAAGGAGTGGTGGCACCCGTGATGGGGTGTCAGCTGGTGGGGGCTCCCGCGAGCTGACCGAGGTGGGTGCGTGTGAACGACAACGCGTCGGCGAGCGCATGCTCGCGGGCGCCGCGGGAACCGATCGAGCGGGTGTTGACCTCCAGCACGACGTGGCCGTCGAAGCCGGCGTCCACCAGGTGGGCGAGCACCTCATCCGCGCGTTGCTCTCCCTGGCCGGGGAGCAGGTGCTCGTCGATCGCCGAACCGGAACCGTCCGTGAGGTGGAGGTGGCGGAGCCGACTGCCCCACGACTTCGCGAGATCGAGTGCCTGCACCTTCGCGGTCGAGGCGTGGCTCAGGTCGAGCGTCAGGTACTCGTAGTCGAGGTCGGACGGGTCCCAGCTGGGCAAGTAAGCCTTGAAGTTCCGCACCGGCGTACGCCACGGGTACATGTTCTCGACACAGAACCGGATCCCGGTGTCGTCGTTGAGCCGCCTGATGCCGGCCTCGAAGCCCGATGCGTACGTGCCCTGCCAGCGGAAGGGCGGGTGGACGACGACGGTGTCCGCGCCGAGCCGCGTGGCCGCCTCGGCCGACCGGGCAAGCTTCTCCCACGGGTCGTCGCCCCACGTGCGCTGCGTGACGAACAGGCAAGGAGCGTGGACGGCGAGGATCGGTACGGCGTGGAAGTCGCGCAGCTTCTCGACCGCGTCGATGTCGGCGGCGACGGGATCGATGCCAACCATGAGCTCGACGCCGTCGTAACCCAACGCCGCCGCCAGCTCGAAACCGCTCGCCGTCGTCTCCGGGTACACCGAAGAGGTCGACAGCAGCACCTTGGCGGGACTGGAGGAAATCGGTACAGCGGACACTCTGTCAGCGTAGCCGCCGGTCTTGACACTCGGTCCGTGCCAGCTGGCTGGGCTAGCGGCACGGCGGTGGCGACGAGAGGCCGGGACGCTAGAGGGGGGCCGATTTCGTCGTGGCCGGTCGGTCCACAAGAATGGGGGCATGCACGTCGATCATGTCGTCTACGCCGTCGGACCAGCTGGGCTCGCCGCGGAGGCGAAGAGGTTCGAGCAGGCGCTCGGCGTCAAGTCCCGCGACGGCGGGATCCACCCGAGGTTCGGCACCATCATGCGGCTCATCCCGCTCGCCGATGACCGCTACCTGGAGATCGTCGAGGTGCTCGACCACCCGGCAGCCGACAAGGCCCCGTACGGTCAGGCCGTCCGTGCGCGATCCGAACTGGGTGGTGGCTGGCTGGGCTGGGTCGTGGCCGTCGACGACCTCACGCCGTTCGAGGCGCGGCTCGACCGTCCGGCCGTGGCAGGGCTTCGGCACTTCCCCGACGGTCGCGCGCTCGAGTGGCGCCAGATCGGTGTCAAGGGCCTCATCGCCGACCCGCAGCTCCCGTACTTCATCACGTGGCTGTCCGAGCCTGACGTCCGTCCGAGCGCGCTCAAGGGCACCGTGGCTCTCAAGAACATCGAGATCGCCGGCAAGCGGCAGCGTGTCGAGGACTGGCTGGGCGAATCCGTACCGCCTGTGTTCGACGGCATCGGCATCGACTTCTCCTCCCCCAACGGCTACCCGGGCGTCCAGTCCGTGACGTTCGTGACCGATACGGGCGCGGTACGCATCTGACCCGCTGCTGACGCAGCGGGTAGTCCCCTCCGGGTCGAACTGGGCGTCCCTACGAGAACTGTCGGCGGGGAGTGAGAGAGTCACGGCCATGGCTAAGCAGGCGCGGGCGACGTATCGGTGCACCGAGTGTGGCTGGACGTCGGTGCGCTGGGTCGGCCGTTGTGGCGAGTGCCTGACCTGGGGCAGCGTCGCCGAGGCTGAGGCGCCACGGCTTCAGCAGGTGGCAGCCACGGCACCCGTGAGCCGTGCCGTACCGATCGGCGAGGTCGACGAGCGGGCGGCCTATCGCATCCTCACCGGCGTGGGCGAGCTGGATCGAGTGCTCGGTGGCGGGCTCGTACCGGGTGCCGTCGCCCTTCTGGCCGGCGAGCCGGGCGTCGGGAAGTCCACGTTGCTGCTGGAGGTTGCGGCGAGATGGGCCCGAGAGGGCCGTCGCACCCTGTACGTGACGGGCGAGGAGTCTCCGGCGCAGGTACGGCTTCGGGCGACGCGCACGCACAACGTCGCCGACAACCTGTTCCTGGCCGCCGAGACCGACCTCGGCACAGTGCTCGGCCACATCGAGGAGGTCGCGCCGTCCCTGCTGGTGGTCGACTCCATACAGGCCATCGGCACGACCGAAGCCGACGGTTCCCCGGGCGGCGTCTCGCAGGTGCGCGAGGTGACCGGCGCGCTGGTGAGGGTGGCGAAGCGGCGCGGCATGGCCACGGTGATCATCGGCCACGTGACGAAGGACGGCTCGATCGCCGGGCCCCGGCTCCTGGAGCACCTCGTCGACGTCGTGCTCTCGTTCGAGGGCGACCGTCACTCCGGGTTCCGCATGGTGCGGGCGACCAAGAACCGGTACGGACCGGCTGACGAGGTCGGCTGCTTCGAGATGGTCGAGTCCGGCATCGTCGAGGTCCCGGACCCGTCCGGGCTGTTCACCACCCGCCATGACGAGCCGGTCCCGGGCACGTGCGTGACGGTCACGCTCGAGGGCCGCAGGCCCCTGCTGGCAGAGGTGCAGGCGCTGGTCGCGCCCTCGCCGCAGCAGGTGCCTCCGCGGAGGGTGACCACAGGGCTGGATTCCGGACGGTTCCAGATGGTGCTCGCCGTCCTCCAGCGCAAGGCGGGATTGCCGCTCTCTACGAAGGACGTGTACGCCTCGACGGTCGGAGGCGCCCGCGTCGACGAGCCACCGTCCGACCTGGCACTGGCGGTGGCGGTAGCGTCCGCCGCGCTGGACCGGAACTTCCCCGCGAAGGTGATCGCTCTCGGCGAGGTGGGGCTGGCCGGCGACCTACGACGCGTGCCAGGGCTCGAACGCCGCCTGCAGGAGGCGTCCCGGTTGGGGTTCACGACCGCGGTCGTTCCCATACCCGGCAAGGGCGAACGTCTCGACATCCCCTCGACGATGCGGGTCGTCCAGGCGGCGACACTCCATGAGGCGCTGGCAGCGCTCGACCTGCGGCCACGACGGGGAGGTGAGACCGCTGGGTGACAGCCGCCGGGCGCGCCCGCAGGGCCTCAAAGGTCGGCCGACTACGATTCGTAAGCACCCCGAGAGATGAGGTAGAGGTGGACCACGACCGGCTGGGTCGCTACCAGGCGCAGATGGCACCCGGCACGCCCTTCCGTGAGGGCCTCGACAGGATCCTCGCTGGTCGTACGGGTGCGCTCATCGCGATCGGCGACACCGCGGAGGTGGCGCAGGTCTCGACCGGCGGCTTCCACCTCGACGCGGCGTTCACGCCGACGGGCTTGCGAGAGCTCTCCAAGATGGACGGCGGTCTGGTCGTCACGTCCGACCTCAGCCGGATCGTACGGGCAGGGGTGCACTTCACGCCCGACGCCTCGATCGAGACCGTGGAGACCGGCACCCGCCACGCGAGCGCCGACCGGCTCGCGAAGCAGACCGGCATCCCGGTGGTCACGGTGTCGGCGTCGATGTCGACGATCGCGCTGTACCTCGAGGGCCAGCGCCATGTCGTACAGCGCACCGACGCACTCCTCGCGCGCGCCAACCAGGCGCTCGACGCCCTGAGCCGCTACAACTACAGGCTCGAAGGCGTCACCGCCACGCTGTCGACTCTCGAGGTCGCCGACCAGGTGACCGTACGAGACGTGGTGCTCGTCGCTCAGCGCCTCGAGCTGGTGCGGCGGCTCGCTGCGGAGGTGCGTGGCTTCATCCGCCAGCTCGGCGTTGACGGGCGCCTGCTCGACCTGCAGCTCCACGAGGCCACCGACCACCTGTCCGACCTCGCTGGTCACCTGCGTCTCGACTACAGCGACGACAACGAGGTCATGGCGTTCGACCGTCTCGCCGACCTTGTCGATGCGGAGATCGTGGATCTCGACTGCGTCGCGGGCGCGCTCGGCTTCTCCGGGCTCGAGGAACGGCTCACCCCGCGGGGCATGCGCCAGCTGCTGCTGATCCAGCGGCTCCCCACGTCGATGGTGCCGCGACTCCTCGACCACTTCGGAGGTCTCCAGGGACTTCTCGCCGCCTCGCACAGCGAGCTGCGTGATGTCGACGGTGTCGGCGAAACCCGCGCGACGCTCATCCGGGACGGTCTCGTGCGGCTCACCGAGGCTGCATACCGCCTGGGCTGAGCCTCGGCAGCGCGCCGGTCACCGCCGTGCGGGGTTGGTGTTCCTACGATGCACGTATGGAGCCAGGCGTCCGGAGGGCCGCACCCGGTCGGCTTCCCGAACGGGTGTACTGGTTCCGTCGCGCCATCGTCCTGATCGGTCTCGCGCTCGTCATCGCCCTGCTGATGTGGCTCGTCTCGCTGCTCGGAGGCGGCCCGAAGACCGCCGCCCCCTCGAAGAATCCAGCCGTTCCCGCGCAGACCCGAACCCCGTCACCCCCCGACTCGCTCGAAGCCACAGCGCTCCCGGCGCCACAGACGACACCCGGCCCGACGGATCAGCCGACTACGAGCACATCGCAGACCACGGATTCTTCGGTCCCTGAGTGCGACCCGGCCCTGATGACCCTGTCGGTCACCGGCCCCGGACAGGTGAAGGCGGGCGCGACCGCTGCCCTCACCGTCACGGTCACCAATTCAGGGACCGCGGCCTGCCTGTTCACGTTCGACACTCGCTTCACGATGAAGATCGTCTCCGGCACCGACGAGGT